>DATIDO010000029.1:0-3463 GCA_035456245.1 Polyangiaceae bacterium | reverse complement strand
ATCGATCAGGAGCTGCAGCAGTGGCGCGATCGGGTGGCAGGTGAGATCGGCACCACCACGCTCGACAACTGGATCCCGCGCCGCTTCGAGCGCATCGACGGTCGGCTGGTTGCTCTGCCGCTCGAGTGCGAGAGCTACTTCGTGCCCGAACCGGGCCTCGTGCAGGACGGCGTGACCCAGGTCGTCACGTTCGACATCGAGCAGCCCGCCCAGGCGCCCCACGCGCTCGCCGTCCTCGGTGGCGCGGGCACCGTCTACGCGAACCTGGACACGATGGTGCTCGGGCAGACGGACTACGGCTGGAACTACCACGAGGTCCAGAGCACCCGCACCCTGCTTCATCGCTTCTCGCTCGCCGAGGCAGAGACCAACTACGAGGCCAGCGGGTTCGTCCCCGGCTACCTCCACAACCAGTTCTCGATCGACGAAGCGGAGGGAGTCATCCGCGTCTCCACGACCGAAGATCGGGTCACCGATCCCCTCAGCTGGAGCACTACCACCGAGAACCGCGTCTACACGCTCGGTGCAGATGGCCGCGACCTCGAGGTGCTGGGCAAGACGGACGCCTTCGGTGAGCCGGGCGAGACCATCTTCGCGACGCGCTTCCTGGGCGACCGTGGCTACGTGGTCACCTTCCGCCAGACCGATCCGTTGGTAGCCGTCGACCTCTCGGACGCCGCGCATCCCAAGGTACTGGGCGAGCTGCACATCCCGGGCTTCAGCGACTACATCCACCCGCTGCCGAACCACCACCTGCTCACCATCGGGCAGGATGCCGACGAGAACGGCTCGCAGTCGGGCGTCGCGCTGCAGATCTTCGACGTCACCGACGCCGCGGCTCCTCGGCAGGTGCACAAGGAGACCTTCGGCGGCTTCAGCTACTCGGAGGCCAGCTACAACCACAAGGCGTTCTCCTTCGTGGACGGCCACTTCGGTGAAGGCCGCGGCCTGCTGATGTTCCCCATCACCACCTACGATCCCGAGTACTCGAGCCGGCTCGAGGTGCTGGAGGTGAGCGCCAGCGCGGGCTTCACCCGAATCGGCAGCATCGACCACACCAAGCTGCTCCACGACGGTTGCGGCAGCCTGCTTCAGAACGGTGCCGGGGTGGAGTACTGCTACTACGGCGGCAACGACATGCGTCGAGGTCTGGAGATCGGTCAGAGCGACGGCGCCGACTTCGTCTACGCCATCAGCTACGGCGGCATCACCGTGCACGATCTGGCCGACCTGAGCACCACGCTGAAGACCGTGCCGCTGCCGGCTCCGACCTACACCGATTACTACTCGTACGGCGCCCCCGAGGTCGATCCTGCGCCGGACGCCGGGGCCGGCGGCTCGGCTCCCTGAGAGTTCAGCCGAAATCAGGACAACGACGCCGCCTTCGCCGGGCGGCGTCGCCGTTTTCTCGCTCAGATCCCCGGCTCGCCCGACAGCTCCCAGAAGACCCGAACGACGTCGCGCGACAGACTCTTCGGGCGGGCGCAGAGCGAGACGGAATAGCCGGGCGGGGCAGGGACCTCGGGGAGCGCACTGACTGGTAGTGAGCTCGACTCCAGCACCAAGCGTGGCACGAGGCCGATACCACTGCCGAGCGAGACCATGGCCAGGATGCCCTCGTTGCCGCGCACCTCGGCGACGATTCGCGCTTCGATGCGCTGCTTGCGCAGGAAGACATCGAGCCGCTCCCGATCCAAGCCGGCGAGCGGGGCAACCAGAGGAGCGCGCCGCAGCAGATCCTTCCAGTTCTGGGGTTCGCCCAGGCCCAGCTGTTGCCGGGAGCCCTCGGAGGCAGGCGCGACGAAGACCAGCTCGGTGTGAGCCAGTGCGCGGGTTGCCAGATGGTTCGGGCCGGGATCGTCGGTGGGGATCACGGCCAAGTCGACCTCACCGGACTCGAGGGCGCTCAGCGAACGCGCGGCGTCCTGCGTGGCCAGGTGGAGGGCGACTCCGGGGAAGCGCTCGCGGCTGCGTGCCAAGAGCGCGGGCAAGATGGTGTGGCAGGCCGTCACGGTGCAGGCGATGCGCAGCTCGCCGCGGGGGGACTCGACGCCCTGACGCAGTTCGTTCTTCAGCTGCTCCCAGTGGTCGAGCTGCTCCTGGGCAAAGGAGCGAAAGCGTTCACCCGCCGAGGTCAGACGGACGCTGCGTTGGTCGCGCAGGAAGAGCGGCGTGCCCAGCTCTTCCTCCATGGCCTGGATCCGCCGGGTCAGCGCCGAGGGGCTCATACCCAGGGCGTCGGCCGCCTTGGCGAAATGGAGCACCTGGGCCAGCTGCTCGAAACGGCGGAAATCCTCGTGATCCATGGAGATTCAGTGTTGCGCCGTCCGCAATATGGTGGCCTGAATATATCAATTGTCGCAACGGTGGGCCAGGTTTAGTTTCGCGTCCAGGAGATCCCACCGATGGCACGCAACAACTATTTCAACACCCTCTCGATGGCGCAGAAGCTGGACCAGCTCGGCCGCTGTCGTTTCATGTCGCGCGACGAGTTCAAGAACGGCGTCGAGCGCCTGCGCGGCAAGAAGGTCGTCATCGTGGGCGCTGGCGCCCAGGGCCTGAACCAGGGCCTCAACATGCGCGACTCGGGCCTGGACGTCTCCTACGCCCTGCGTGACAGCGCGATCGCCGAGAAGCGCGACAGCTGGAAGAACGCCACGACCAACGGCTTCCAGGTCGGCACCTACCAGGAGGTGATCCCCTCGGCCGATCTGGTCCTGAACCTCACTCCCGACAAGCAGCACTCGTCGGTCGTCTCGGCCGTCATGCCGCTGATGAAGAAGGGCGCCGCCCTGGCCTACTCGCACGGCTTCAACATCGTCGAAGAGGGCATGAAGATCCGCGAGGACATCACCGTGATCATGGTGGCCCCCAAGTCGCCGGGCACCGAGGTCCGCGAGGAGTACAAGCGTGGTTTCGGCGTGCCCACGCTGATCGCCGTTCACCCCGAGAACGATCCCAACGGTGACGGCCTGGAGATCGCCAAGGCCTACTGTGCCGCGACCGGCGGTGACCGCGCGGGCGTGCTCGAGAGCTCGTTCGTCGCCGAGGTGAAGAGCGACCTGATGGGTGAGCAGACGATCCTCTGCGGCATGCTGCAGACGGGTTCGCTGCTCTGCTTCGACAAGATGGTCGAGAAGGGCGTCGACAGGGCCTACGCGGCCAAGCTGATGCAGTTCGGCTGGGAGACCATCACCGAGGCGCTCAAGCACGGTGGCATCACCACCATGATGGATCGTCTGGACAACCCGTCGAAGCTGAAGGCCTTCGAGCTCGCCGCCGAGCTCAAGAAGATCATGAAGCCCCTGTACGACAAGCACCAGGACGACATCATCACCGGGCACTTCTCCAGCACGATGATGGCCGACTGGGACGCGGGCGACAAAAACCTGTTGGGCTGGCGCGCCGCCACGGCCGACACCGCCTTCGAGCGCACCGAGGCGCAGAGCGGGTCGATCTCCGA
>DATIDO010000028.1:0-2042 GCA_035456245.1 Polyangiaceae bacterium | reverse complement strand
GCCAGCGACAGAGCCACTGCCTATTTGGGTCGCGCCGGCGCGAGCAGCTGGTTGTGGGCGCGACAGAGGACTCGCAGGTTTTCCGCCGAATGGTCGTGGGTTCGCGCCCACGGAATGCGGTGGTCGATTTCGAGGAAGTGGCGTTGCTCACAGCGTCGGCCGTCGGGGGCGACGAAAGAGCAGCGTTCCTGATCGCGTTGGTAGGTGGCGCGCACGGTGGCTCGGGGAATGGCGGGGCGGGCTTTGGAGCGGGCCGGTCGCGCCGGCGCGGGTGGAGTCACGGGTGGACGAGGTCGCTCGGCCTTCGCGCGCTTCTCCTTCTCGAGCTTGGCGACCAGCAAACCGAGGGCCTTCTCGAGCACCGGCTCGAGCGCTCGCTCGGGATTCGTGTGCATCATCAAATCGAGCGCTCGCTCCAGTAGGTCCCGAGTCGATTCGCCGACTTCGGCCTCGATTCGCCATCGCTCGGCGCCAGTCGGCCGCGTCCGACCCCGTTCGATGGCATCCGGTCGCGGCCGCTCCGGAAACCTGGCTGCCAGCCTCTTTTCCAGCTGCCGCTTGCTGACGCCCGCCGCCATTTCGAGCAGCTCTCCAGCTGATTCAGCCGACCAATGCGGCTTCAGCATCGTCACCGTGGTCAGACTCAGTTCCCCGCGCGCCAGCTTCGCGATGATTTCAGGATGCCGCGCGGCCAAACGAGCGCACGTCATCCTCCGATAGGCCTCATCCTCGCTCAGCCGCAGAGCCTTCAGGCAGTACTCGTAGAGCGACGCGTAGCCGAGTCGCAGATGGAGCCGTCGTCTCTCCATCTCGACGAGGTGTTCGATGATCGCGGCCATCGTGCTGAGGTGCTGCGCTTCGAGCGCAGCGAGACCGGCTACCAGTTCGTCGTCCGACACCGATGCGAGAGAGCCCATGTCGGCACTCTACACCCCGAAATTTCGACCCTCTCAGCGCCTCGTCAGCGCGCGAACGCGCACCCGCTCGACGAAAATGATCTCCGCGACGCCCGCACGCGGCACGACGCGACCTGCGCGCCGCAACGCCGGAAAATCAGTCAACCGCGCGCCATCGAGCGCGCGCACCCGGATTTCGCGTCAACAACAATCGACGGTATGGACCGGGTGCACAGTCGATTCCCGCGCCGGCGCGGAACGCGCCGACAGTTGGCGCCCGCGCTACCCAACTGCCACCCCAGTTGGCGGCAACCTTCGGCAAACTGCTCGCGCGCAGCCCCAAAGAGCGTCCTCGTCGGAACATCGGGTCGCCACGGCCAGGCACGCCGCATGCATTCCGAGGGAGCAGCAGGAGCCATGCGAGACCAAGCAGCAATGCCGAGTGCCTGGCGCCGCCTGGTCACGGGCCTCGCCGTCTTCCTGTCGAGCGCCTGTGGGCCGATCGAAGTGGAGTCGGGGGTGCCCGATGGCGCCGAGGGACGGCAGTGGTCGGACGTGTGGGGCACGCAAGACAGCACGACCGTGTGGCTCGTGGTCGTCGACGACGCCCCCACCGAGCAGGCGCGCGAGCTGCGAGGTCGGCTCGGCGAGTGGCTCTACCCGGGTGACGACGAATGCGGCGGACCCAACGATCCGGCGCACGTCGAGTCCAGAACGGAGCTGACCGTGCTGATCGGCGCGGCCGAGCCGGATCGGGCGCAGACCACGCTGGGGCATCCCGAGTGGGCGCTCGAACATCCGCGCTCGGGTGACGGGGCCTACGAGCGCGCTCGCCAAGCGGTGGTCGAGACGGCCGCCGAGCTGGAGACGGCGAGCACCGAGCCATTGCGCGCGCTCGATGCGCTGGAGAGCTGGCGCGCCCTACTCGACGGTGAGCGTGCGCCGCAGACGGACGAAGAACAGCGCCTCGTGCTGCAGCTGCCGGCATCTTACCTGGTGCACGCGCTCGTGCTCGCTACGCGCGACGACGAGAGCGAGATCGCGCGGATTGGCCAGACGCCGGCCAGGTACTCGTATTGGTCCTTCGAGGCCTGGCTGCAGGTGCCCGAGTGCGCCGACGTTCACGGGTCGCGGCCGCAGGCGCTC
>DATIDO010000027.1:0-3323 GCA_035456245.1 Polyangiaceae bacterium | reverse complement strand
GAGAGGGCACTTCATGACGATCACGGCGTACGAGACGACCAACCATTTCATCGACCAAGGCCTCTCGGCCCTCAAGCTCGATCCCCGCTATCGCACCCTGCTGCTCACACCGAGCCGTGAGGTTCGCGTCGAGCTGAGCATCGTGTTGGACGACGGTAACCTCGCCAACTTCATCGGCTACCGCGTGCAGCACGACGACTCGCGCGGGCCGTTCAAGGGCGGGTTGCGCTACCACCCCTCGGTCGATCTCGACGAGGTGCGCTCGCTGGCCAGCTTGATGACCTGGAAGACGGCGGTCGTCGGCGTGCCCTTCGGTGGCGCCAAGGGAGGCATCCAATGTGATCCCAGCAAGCTGTCGAGTCGCGAACTGCAGCGCCTCACCCGTCGCTTCGTCGACGCCATCGGCGGAGTGATCGGTCCGCAGATCGACATCCCCGCGCCCGACATGAACACCAACGGGCAGGTAATGAGTTGGATCTTCGATCAGTACAGCAAGCGCTTCGGCTTCAGCCCTGCGGTCGTCACCGGCAAACCGGTCCACCTGCACGGTTCGCTCGGTCGTGACGCAGCTACGGGCCGTGGCTGCGTGATCGTGCTGCGTGAGGTGCTGGCCAGCGCGGGGCGCACCCTGGCTGGGACCCGCGTCTCGATTCAGGGCTTCGGCAACGTGGGCAGCTGGCTCGCCAAGCTGCTGCACGAGCAGGGAGCGAAGGTCGTCGCGGTGAGCGACGTGAATGGCGGCGTGTACCGCGCTGACGGCCTCGATATCCCGAAGTTGCTGGCTCACGTGGCCGAGACGCGGCGCGTGCCGGGCTTCGCGGGTGGCGAGTCGATCTCGGCCAGCGAGGTCCTGGAGGTCGAGTGCGACGTGATCGCGCCGGCTGCTCTCGGACACGTCCTCGATCAGAACAACGCCGGCAAGGTGCGGGCGAAGTACGTGCTCGAATGCGCGAACGGTCCGTGCACGCTCGAGGGCGACCAGATCCTGAACGAGCGGGGCGTCATCTGCATCCCCGACATCCTGGCCAACGCCGGCGGTGTGACGGTCAGTTACTTCGAGTGGACGCAGAACATCCAGCAGCATGCCTGGAGCGAAGAAGAGGTGAACCGCCGCCTCGAGCAGTACATGGTCTCGGCGCACGCCGCGGTCGAGAAGGCGCAGCGCGAGTACAAATGCTCGATGCGTACGGCTGCCTTCATCCTGGGGATCGCACGCGTGAAGGAAGCCACCGACGCGCGCGGCCTCGACTGACGGCCCCGCGCCCGGTCCCCCCGCGCCCGCTCTCCCCCGCGCCCGCTCTCCCCCGCGCCGCAGCCCGGCTACCGCATCACTGCCAGACGAAGTCGTCCGTGGAGCCGAGCGGGGGCATGCGCTCGACGATCTCGAGCGCGACCGCCCGCAGCGGCGCCGAGAGCCCCGGGCTGCTCACCACCAGATCCAGGTCGTCGCGCGGTAGAGTGGATAGCAGCGGCAGGGCGATGCCGTGCGGGCATCCGGGGTTGAGAGCCAAAGCGAGCCGCACTCGGCGCCGCGCCAACCAGCGCGGGCAGTCCAGCAGGGTGGCGAGTGTGACCTGCCGCGCTGGTCGCTGAGAAATCACGCGCACGACGTCGTCCTCGGTGAGGCGAGTGCAGCCGAACACCCGGCGCAAGACGAGCGGATCGGGATCGAGCAGGAGCTTCTCCAACTCGAGCCGGCTGGGACGTCGGGCGAGCGAGCGACGTTCGCCGAGCGTCAGCTCGCGTCCCTTGCGGTAGGTGGGGACGCGCTGCTCGCTTTCGGAGCTGGGCGCGTCGTCCGGACCTTCCCGGACCAGCCGGCCCAAGTGCAGCAAGGCTGCCGTCTCGGCGACGGCGCGCAGGGCGAGCAGGCGAGGCTCGTGGCGCTGCGCGGCCAGCACGATGGCCATGGGCAAGAGCGCCTCGCGCGCGCGGAGATCGGCGGCGTAGCAACGCGCGGCCCAGGAATCGAGCGCGCGGGCCGTGTCGCGCTCGTCCGTCTCGGCCAGCCGAGTGCGCAACCAGGCGAGGCGCAGGTCCAAATCGGCGAGCCCCAAGACGCCGCGGATCCAGGCCTCGGCCTCGAGATCGCCGCCGCCGGGGGTGGTGGTCTCCGGCCCTGCCATGGGGCGAGTTTAGCACGGTGTGGTCTCTTCGGTGGCCCTGCGTTTCCGTGGCGGCGGCCTGAGCTGTAGGCTGGCGCCGTGGCTGCCTCGGGCCCCGATTCGCGCGCGCGCCTCGACGCACTGATCGACGACTTTCGGCGGGTCGTCCGCGGACCGACGCGCGTCGCGCGCCTGCTCGCGGCCTGGCTGTGCGGCTCGCTGCTCTTGCTGGTGGCGCGTGGCGGAACCGACGCGTGGCGTGGTCTCGCCGCTGTGGGCCTCTCGGTGCTGCCGATCCTCTGGATCGGGCTCGGCCTGCGCTCGCGGCGGCGCTGGCGCGGTAGCTCGGGGGTGCGACGCTTGTTGACCCCCGTCGACGCGGCGCTCGGCGCGCGCGTACTTCGGGCGCGAGGGTTGCTCGAACGCACTCGGCAGGACGAGACAGCTGGCTCCGCCGAGCTCGCCGAGCTGCACGCCAGTCGCACGGTCGACGAGATCCCGACCAAGCTGCTGGACGCGCGAGCCCAGAGTGTTCGACGCAAGCTGCGCTGGTCGTCGTTGGCGCTGGCCGCCACGCTGGGTGCGTTGTCGAGCGTTGGCAGCCTGCGCCTCTTGGAGGGGGCGAGCGTGTTGTTCGCCGAAGCCGGCGTGGGGCGGCTGCGCTTGGCTTACTTCGAAGAGGTCGAGTTCATCGTCGAGGAGCCGGCCTACCTGGCGAGCGGGGAGCCGCGGTTGGTGACGGGCACGGCCGTCGTGCTGCCGCAGGGCAGCAGCGTCACCGCCCGCATCATGCCGCGCAGCTTCGTGCGCGACTGGGTGCTCGACGACGGCCTCTCACACGCGGCGTTCGTCAGCGAGGGTTCGGGGACTTGGGTGGCCCACCTGCGCATCGATCAACCGACGACCTTGCGTGTGGGGGCTCGGCTCGGGGAGGTCAGCGTGTTCGCGTCCGACGAGCTCCAGGTGCTCACGCTCGAAGATCGGGCTCCGATCGTGAAGCTGGAGGACGCGCCTCGGACCCTCTCGCTGGAGGACATGGAGCGGCTCGAGCTGAGCTACGCGGCCTTCGACGATCATGGTCTGGCTCAAATCGATCTGGTGCTCGAGTCGGGGCGTCGGGCCGAGAGGATCGAGTTGGTGCATTTGGACGGCAAGCGGCGGGCGCAGCAGGGCGGCTACGCGCTGGAGCGCCACCACCCCTTCCTGAAGCGAGCGTTT
>DATIDO010000026.1:0-5238 GCA_035456245.1 Polyangiaceae bacterium | reverse complement strand
AGTGGCAACTTCGTGTCCTTTCGCCTGTTCGGTTACGAGGACCAAGCGACGGGCTTCAACATCTACAGAGACGGAACGCTCCTGAACACCGAGCCGCTCGTAGGCTCGACCAATTGGCTGGACGAGGGTGGCACAGGAGCTTCGAGCTATACTGTCGCGCGCAGCGACCGGCCCAACGACGTCTCCCCGGCAGCGAAAGTCTGGCAAAACGGCTATCTGGAGATCCCAACGCCCGTTCCGCCCGCCGGCAACGGCTACACCTACACGAGCGGGGACGGAAGTGCGGCGGACTTGGACGGAGATGGTCGCTACGACTTGGTCATCAAGTGGGATCCGTCCAACGCTCGCGACAATTCGCAAGACGGTGTGACGGGGAATACCTTTCTCGACGGTTACACGTTCGACGGAGCACAGCTCTATCGCATCGATTTGGGTCGCAACATCCGGGCTGGTGCGCACTACTCGCCGTTTTTGGTTTACGATTTGGATGGCGATGGACGTGCCGAGATCTTGGTCAAGACGGCGCCCGGGACCCGCGATGGAACAGGGGCCTACCTGAGTAAGGGGCCCGCCGCGGCCGATGATGATGCCGCGGACTACCGCAACAGTGACGGTTACATCTTGACCGGACCCGAGTACTTGACGCTTTTCGACGGACAAACAGGCGCCGAGATCGACACGAAGGCCTTCGAAGTCGCCCGCGGAAACGTAGGCGGATGGGGTGATACCTACGGAAACCGAGTGGATCGCTTCGTCGGCTCGATAGCCTTCGTCGACGATACGGGTCGTCCCTCGGCGATCATGGGACGGGGTATGTACACGCGTACCACCTTCAGCGCCTGGAACTACCGCGATGGAGAGCTAACGCGGGCGTGGGTTGCGGACCACGCCAACAATACACCCTTCGGGGGCCGAGGCGCACACAGCTTGACGATCGGCAACGTCGACGACGACCCCAATCAGGAGATTGTGAACGGCGGCGCCACCTTCGATCATGACGGCTCGGGGATTTGCAGCGTGCCCTTCTACGGACACGGCGACGCGATCCACCTCACCGACTTGATCCCATCCCGTCCCGGTCTCGAGCTGTTCCAGCCTTACGAGGCGCAGGGAGTCCCTGCCTTCAGCATGCGTGATGCTCGAACCTGTGAGGTCTTGTGGAAGGGGCCCAACAGCCCGGAGGAAGGTCCAGGAAGAGGTGTTGCCGCCGACGTCGATCCGACGAGTCCAGGTGCCGAGGCGTGGGTCAACAGCAGTCAGCTGATGCGGGGCGAGGGCGGGCAAGAGTACGCTGATCGACCGGACTCATCGAACTTTCTGATTTGGTGGGACGGCGACCTGTCGCGCGAACTCCTCAACGGAAACGCCGTGAGACAGTACGATTCGGAGGGCGGTATCCTAACGGCGAACGGTTGCTCGGCGAACAACGGCAGCAAGTCCGTGCCGACCCTGAGTGCTGACATCATCGGCGATTGGCGCGAGGAAGTGATCTTTCGTTGCGGAGACAAGCTGCGCGTCTACACGACCAATGAACTGACGGAGACTCGTATCTACACGCTCATGCACGATCCGCAGTACCGTGCTGCCATTTCCTGGCAGAACGGCGGATACAACCAGCCCCCGCACCCCAGCTTCCACATCGGCGCGGGCATGGTGGAGCCGCCTCGGCCCGACATTCATCTGCCTTGACCTTTGGAGGCTGGCTCGAAGCTAGGCGGTGCGCGCAAGCTCACCGCCTAGCTTTTTGTTGGCTGACCAGCCGCCGTGCGTTGACGGCTAAGGGAGGCGCTCTTGGCTCCGTGCGCGTCCTTCGCGCAAGGAGCCGCAGTTCATTCCAGAATCGCCGCGAACTGGCTGCCGTGCGCCGTCGAAGGCCTCGGCGTCGCCGTTCTGAGCCTTCTTGCCGATGCCAGTTGCTCGATAGCTCAGCTACGGAGCTCGATATTTTGCGAGAGGAAGACCTGCATCTTCGATAGCTTGAGCGACCAAGGTAGCAATCCGCGCTGCTCCCACATCCGAAAAGTGTGTGTGGTCATCGCAGAAGAAGTCTCCAACGGGACCGCTGGTTGCCGCCGATACTCCTCCGCCGGGGACCGGGCAGAAGGAGCGCGACTGGTAGAGAGCAACACTCAGCTGGTGCAGGTCGATGACGGGCACCTCTTCTGCGGCTCCGACGTCGAAGGTTTCGGTTAGGACGAAACCCCGGGAGGGCCCGGGGTTCGAAGATGTTTGAGCGGGAGAAGAGATTCGACGCGCCACGCGGCGCGCCGGAGGCGTGCCACTCTCGACCGAGAGTTGGGGCTCTTCGCTCCGCGAAAGCTCAAAAGGAAAAGGCCCTTCACCGAAGTGAGGGCCTTTTCCTTTTGAGCGGGAGAAGAGATTCGAACTCTCGACGTCAACCTTGGCAAGGTTGCACTCTACCACTGAGTTACTCCCGCAATTGTTTGCCCGAAGGCGAATTTGCGCCCCGCCCGTTCCGGTGACCCGTTCCGTGAGGGGCGCTTGATGTACTTTCGGGGCACCGGACTGTCAAGAAAGATTTCGCGAATGCTGCTCACGAAATGGCGAGCCTTTTCCGGCCCCTTTGGGAGGGGCCAGAGGGGGGGAGGCGTCAGCGCGGGGCCGCTGCGCGCCGCAGCCGGTCGGCGACCGCAGCACCCAGGCCGACCTCGGTGGGCAGGCTCGACAGGATCCGGCTGACCCCGCGCGAGTCGAGCTCGCGTAGGCCCGCGTAGAGCTCGTGCGCTTGCTCGCGCGCGTCGTGGCCGAGCTGCACCCACTCGACGTGGGGCGGTAGCTCGCCGCTCGGCTCCTGATCGGTGAGCACGCCGATTCGTTCGTCCTCTCGTCCGCGCACGTCGAGCGCGAGGCGCCAAAGCTCGAGTGCCGCAACCAGTTGAACGGGAACGCTCGGCGCGTAGTGGGAGGCGAGCGTGCCGGGGGCTGCGACGGAGCCGTCGCTGGCGAGCACGGGCTCACCGAGGGCCTCTTCGAGTTGCTCGCGCGAGATCCCACCCGGACGCAGGAGCCGTGGGTGTTCGCCGCTCAGATCGACGATGGTCGACTCGACGCCCACATCGCTCGGCCCACCCTCGAGGACCAGAGGCACGTCGTCGCCGAGATCGGCGAGCACGTGGGCCCGGGTGGTGGGGCTCACCGAGCCGAAGCGGTTGGCCGAGGGCGCGGCGAGGGGCCGATCGAAGCGCCGCAGCAATTCGAGCGCGATGGGGTGGGCTGGTACGCGCAGCGCCACCGTTTCGAGTCCGCCGGTGACCTCGAGCGGCACCGCTTGGCTGCGGCGCAGGACCATAGTGAGGGGCCCGGGCCAGAATCGCGCCGCCAGAACACGCGCTCGCTCGGGCACGTCGTGGGCGTAGCGCTCGAGCCAGCTGGTGTGGCCGAGGTGCAAGATCAGCGGGTGCCCGGTGGGGCGCCCCTTGATGGCGAAGATGCGGGCGACGGCCTCGGGGTTCGTGCCGTCGGCGGCCAAGCCATAGACGGTCTCGGTGGGCAGACCGATGGCCTGCGCTCCGTCGAGCAGTTCGCAGGCACGGTCGAGCGCGAGGCTCAGGGCCTCGGGCGTCTCCAACCCCAAGAGAGCCGGGAGCTCCCGCATCGAGTGGAAGACCTCGGCGCCAGCGCGTCGCAGTTCTTCCGCGCAGCTCTGGCTGCCTCCGGCGTATCCCAGCGCCCGCATGCCGGCGGCGACTGCGCCGGTCACACCCGGCACACTGTCTTCGATCACCACGGACTGCGCGGGGGAATGGCCCATGCGGTTGGCCGCATGCAGAAAGAGATCGGGCGCCGGCTTGCCGCGCGTGACCTCCTTGGCGCTGAAGAGCCTGTCACCGAGCAGAGGCAGAAGGCCCGTGTGCCCCAGGGTGAAGCGCATCTTGTCGTGGCCGCCGCTCGAGGCCACGCAGATCGGGAGCCCAGCGGCTCGGATGACCTCGAGCGCCTCGCGCACGTGGGCGATGGCCGTGAGGCTGCGCTCGAACTCGGCGAAGGTGAGGGCATTGAGGCGCGGGATGAAGTCGGCGCCGAGCGGGCGCCCCAGCTCGGCCTCGATGAGTCGTTGGCAATCAGTCAGGCTGCGACCGCGGTAGCGCTGGTCGACGTCCTGCACCGTGAGCGGAAGCCCTTCGGCGGCCAGGGCCTCCATCAGGACGCGCGCTGCCACGGGCTCGGAATCCACCAGGACTCCGTCGCAGTCGAACACCACGAGGGCGGGGACGCGCGAAGCCGGCTGCGCAGGGGTGGGGAGGGGAGCCACTGGGGGCGCGCTCTAGCAAACGGAATGGCGTGGGGCGAGCGTGCCACCGGCCGCAGGGGGGAGGGAGTTGAACCCCCGGGGCGCCGCCGACTCGATCCGAGGCCGGCCTCTTGGTACGAAACGAGCGTGAAGCTTCGCTCGCTCCTGAAGTGGAGCATCGTCTCGGCGGCCCTGACCGTCCTGGCCTGCTCCTACGAGTCCCTGACCGCCGCCGAGACGGATGTCGTCCTCACCATCCGAGACGACGGCCGCGACTACAGCGCGTACCGCACCTACGCCCTCTCGACCGAGGTCGTCGATCTGTGTGGCTTGGTGGATCCGGACAATGGCCTCGATCCGCTGCCCATCGGTGGAGCGGGCGGCGTGGGCGGGCGGACCGGCTTCGACGACGACGACAACTGCATCGAGATCAACCACGACCAAGATGCGGTGATCATCGACGAGGTAGCCAAGCAGATGGATGCGTACGGCTACACGAAGGTCGACTCGGTCGCCGACGATCCCGACGTGGTGGTCCTGCTGGGCGTCGTCGCCCGCAACAACTGGCAGTACCAGCCGGCCTACCCGTGGTGCGATCCCTACTACTATTACTGGTGCTGGTATCCCTCGACCGGCTACGTCTACAACCTGCCGACGGCAGCTGTTCTCATCAACATGATTGACGCCCAGGAGACGGCCACCGACGACTTGCAGAGCGTCTGGTTCGCCGCGCTGCAAGGACTCTTCCAGACCGACAGCACCGTGAGCACCGAGCAGCGCATTCGCGCCGGCATCGGTCAGGCGTTCACGCAGTCCAGCTACCTGAAGCTCCAGGGGGCCGAGTGATGCGTCGCCCGAGCCATCTGCTCACGGCAGTGAGCGCGTGGGGTCTGCTTGCTTCTTGGGCCCCGGTCCTCTTGGCCCAAACGACACCGACCGAGCCTTCGCAGGGTCCAGCTCCGAGCGCCCCGACGGCTCCCACGGCA
>DATIDO010000025.1:0-3438 GCA_035456245.1 Polyangiaceae bacterium | reverse complement strand
CGACGCCGTGCTCGGCAAGTTCTACCCCAAGCTCACCGGCACGGCGCGCTACACGCGCCTGTCCGAGGTGGCCGTGCCCGCGGGCTTCGAGAGCTTCATCCCGCCCTTCGATCAGTGGGCGCTGCAGGCCACGCTGACCATCCCCGTCTCGGACTACGTGCTGCGTCTGTCCACCGCCCTCAGCGGCGCCAGCAAGAACGAAGACGCCGCCAAGCTCACGGCGCGCGCCGAAGAGCTGCTCGTGCAAACCGACGCGCGCGTCGCCTACTACACCTGGGTGAAGGCCAAGGGCGCCGAGTACGTCGCCACCAAGGCCAAGGAACAGGTCGACACTGCGCTCAAGGACGTCAAGCAGTCCTTCCAGATGGGCGTGGCCTCCAAGGCCGACGTGCTGCGTACCGAGGCGCAGTTCTTTCAGAGTGAGCTGCGGGTGCTGCGCGCCAAGCAGGCCGTCCAGGTGGCGACCGAGAACCTGCGCACCGTCATGCACGAGACGGAGGCCAAGGAGTACTTGGTCGGTGAGTCCTTGCTCGACGAGCTGACGGTGGCCAACATCCCCACCATCGAGGCCGGAATCGACGAGGCGCGCGTCAAGCGCCTCGAGCTCCAGTCACTCGTGAAGATGGAAGAGGCCACGCGCGATCGCGCCACGCTCGCCAAGGTGGCCTACTACCCGCGCCTCGATCTGCAGGGCAACGCGCTCTACGCGCAGCCGAACACCCGCGTGTTCCCCTACAACGATGGGCAATGGCACGGCACCTGGGACGCTTCGGTGGTGCTCAGTTGGACGCCGACCGACATCCCCCAAGCCATGGGTGAGGCAGGTTCGGCCACGGCCCGCGCCAGCGAGATCGCCGCTCAGCGCCGCGCCATGGAGGACGGTCTGCGCGTCGAGGTGGCCGCGGCCATCAGCGAGATGAACAACACGCTGGCTTCGGTGCAGACCACGCGCGAGGCGCTCAAGAGCGCCGAAGAGGGCTTCCGCGTGCGAACCGAGCTGTTCAAGGCCGGTCGCGCCACGACGCTCGAGGTCACGGATGCCCAGAACGCGCTGACCGCAGCGCGCTTGGAGCTGGTCTTCGCTCACGCCGACGCGCGCATTGCTCGGGACAAGCTGACGCACGTGCTCGGTCGCGACGTGACGGCGCCGAGCGAGTGAAGCGGTGCCCCGGTCCGGGACGCCCGGGGCGCCCGACCGAGCCACTGGGACGCCCCTGCCCGGCCGAGCACCGGACACGCCTGATCGGCCTCGCGCAATTTTCACGGGACAGCGCCCGGCGCGCGACTACGCTCGCCGGCCATGTACCACGCGATGTTTGGTCAGTTCCGCAAGCAGCTCCAGCAAATGGAGCGTTGGTTCGACAAGCTGGAAACCTTCGCCGGCGAGCGCTCGTTCTCGCCCGACAACCTGCTCGCCGCGCGCCTGGCACCCGACCAGCTGGCCTTCGCGCGCCAGGTGCAGATCGCCTGTGACACCGCCAAGCTGGGCGCCTCGCGCCTCAGCGGCAAGCCGGCCCCCGTGCACGCCGACGAGGAGAAGACGTTGGCCGAGCTGCGCGCCCGCGTGCAGTCCGTCGGCGCCTACCTCGAAAGCTTCTCGGCCGCCGACTTCGCCGAGGCCTCCGAGCGCACCATCAGCCAGCCCCGCTGGGAGGGCAAGACGATGCGCGGCGCCGACTACTTCCTCGAGCACGTGGTGCCTAACTTCTTCTTCCACGCCGGCCACGTCTACGCGCTGCTGCGTCACAACGGCGTGCCACTCGGCAAGAAGGATTACCTCGGGCCGCTGTCGCTGCGCTGATCGGCCGTCGCGCTGATCCGAGCTGAGACGCCGGCGACCGAGCCGGCTCCCCGCCACCTCGAATGTCCGCCGTGCCGGATCGCCGCCGAGCCGAATCACGGCCGCCAGAGAGCTCTTGCACATGGAAAAAGAAGCGGGCCCACGATGGGGGCCCGCTTTTCTCGTTGTGTCGAACGACTCAGAGCGGTCGCACGAACTTGCCGCCGGCGACGCTCAGGTAGAGCAGGCGCAGCGTCTTCTGGAAGTAGGGGCTGTCGTCGAGCGTGGTCGAGGGGTTGGCCCAGGCCGTGCAGAGCTCTTGCATGCGTCCCGGATCGTCGTTCGAGAGCGCCGAGAGGACAGCCGCACCGGTGAAGGCGCTGTTCTTCTGATCGGAGATGGCCGTGGGATCCGAACCGACGAAGCTCTCGAGCGTGTCGAGGAAGTCCTTGGCGCGTGCGTCCTGGTGCCAGGAGTAGTCGAGCGCGACGCGCCATGGCACGCGGCACGAATCCCACCAGAATTTGCACTCACCCGGGTAGGCGAAATCGTCGTAGATCTGCCCGTTGGCGGCGCACTGGCTGGCGTTGAGTCGCGTGTAGTAGGCGTCGGTGAGCGCCGTCCAGGTCGCGTTGCCCGTCGCTTCGGCGAACACGGCGAAGTAGGCAGGCGTGTAGTAGGCGACGTAATCGCGGGCATCGCCGTCCTGGTTGCCCGGCTTCAGGTGAATGCTGGCTCCACTGCCGGCCACCGTGTAGGCGAGCAGACCGGCGAGCGTGGTGTCCGCCTGCGCGCGGTAGGTGTCGCCGCCCCAGCGTTGCTGGGCTTGGAGGAGAGCCATCGCCGCGTCGAGATCGGCATCGGTGGCGGCGTTCTTGTCGCCGCCTTCGGCGACGGGCGGGCAGGACTTCGAGTTCCAGATGGCCCAGGGCATCAGCGATTTGTCGGCCGTGCTGCTCTGCTGGAGCATCTGCAGACGGTAGCTGTTCAGCTGATCGAACGTGGTCCTGTCGTCTGCGGCGACGGCCAGGAGCATGCCGTAGGCCTGGGCCTCGGAGCAGGTGCCGCTGGCGTCTGCCGCGGGGCAACCCTTCACGCGCGCGCCGCCGTTGCAGCTCTCGACCTGCGAGGTCTTCCACGCCGCGTAGCCAGCGGCGAACGCATCGTCGAGGCTCTGAGCGCCGAACGTCTGACAGGTCGCGCCGAGGGGCACGAAATCATCGGGGTTGCCCGAGGCGCCGGAGCCCGTGCTGCCGGTTCCGGTCGTCGAGCCGGTTCCGTTCGTGGTGCCGCCGATGCCGGCGACGCTGCCGCCCGTGCCGCTGGGGGCTCCACCGGTGCCACCGTCGAAGGAGTCGCCGCCGGAGCAGGCGATGAGTGAGAAGGGAAGGACCGAAGCGAGAGCGAGAAGTGATAGATGGCGCATCGTCGTGAGTGGAATGTGTGAAGCGCTCCGATCCTGGCCCGGCCTGGGTGACTCGGCACCCGGCCAGCCATGGAAACCGCCACCTGGTACCGCTTTCTGCCGTCCCTAACGGAATATTCCGTCTACCCTGAACCACCCCAGAACCCTTCCCAGGTTACTTTTGGGGGTATTCGAGCGAGGCGGGCGGCCGTGCCCGGTCGTTCCCCCGGTGAGCCAGCTCTCCCAGTCCGCG
>DATIDO010000024.1:0-2772 GCA_035456245.1 Polyangiaceae bacterium | reverse complement strand
CGAGGGGCACGGGGACCGAGGTGGGGAGGGCAGGGGCGGGGGTGAGGATCTGCGCCCGCAGAACCTCGACGACCTCGGTCGAGGCGAAGGCGGTTCGCCCCACCAACATCTCGTAGAGCATCATGCCGAGTGCGTAGAGATCGGAGCGGGCGTCTGCTCCCGAGCCGCTGGCTTGCTCGGGCGCCATGTACTCGGGCGTGCCGAACACGACACCAGCGCGAGTGATCGGTGCGTCGCCCTCGTGACGCTCGGTGTCGACCAGCTTGGCGATACCGAAATCGAGCACCTTCACCTGTGGTTCGCCGTCGACCGCCGGGATGAGCATCACGTTGTCGGGCTTGAGATCGCGATGAACGATGCCGGCTTCGTGGGCGGCGGCCAGCGCCAGCGCGATCGACAACGCGAGCGACACGGCTCGCCCCGCCTCGAGCGGACCATCGCGAAGCAGCTCGGATAGGCTCTGGCCTTCGACGTATTCGAGCACCAAGTAGAGCGTTCCGCTCGGCAGCCGGCCGAAGTCGAGCGCGGCGACCACGCTGGGGTGCTGCACACGAGCCGCGGCCACGGCCTCGCGCTCGAAGCGCGCGAGTACCTCGGTGTCGGCCGAGAGCTCGGGGTGCAGCAGCTTGACCGCCATGCGGCGCTGCATGTGGATGTGCTGCGCCTCGTAGACGAGGCCCATCCCACCCTGACCCACCAGGCGCACGACGCGGTAGCGCTCGTCGAGCACCGTGCCGACGAGCGACGCGTCGTCGAAGGGGGCCGCCTGCGCGGCCGAAGGCGCCGACGCAGCGGCGTCCGCCCCGACGTCGGGCGGGCGCTCGGTGGCAGCCTCCACGTCCGGAAGAGTTTCCTTCATCGCCCGGTCCGTCCCCCGAGTAGTCGCGGAGCCGAGCCGCTCGAGCCGGCGTTCAGTCCGCGGTGCAGCACCAGCGCCTGCCCGGCCTCCCGCCCAGCCGAGAACGCCGCCGAGTGAACACGGCCCGACGACGAGACCGAGCGCTGGTAGGGGTGCCGTGACTTGGCGTAGCCGGTCAGCGCAGCGTCCCCTCGCCAAACCAGGCCTTCACTCTGGGCCTGCTTGCCCTCGCGGCTGAGCTTCTCTCGAAACCCGCTCATCACCCCGAAAAGGTAGCTCTGACGCTCGCGATCGGAGGAAACCCCGTCCTGCTTCTTGTGTGAGCGCCACAGCGCCTCGGCGGCCCGCTCCAGGAAATCGTGGACGTAGGAGGCGATCTCGAGGTTCTCCACCGTGCCCATCAGCTCCAGCACGCTACCTCGCTTGCCTTCGGCCGGTCGATACACGGGCACGATGATCACGTCGACGAAGAAGTACTCGCCCAACAGGCTGCCCAGCACGCGCTGCCAGGCGGCGCGTCGGCCCGTGGGGCGACCCACGTGGCGGAAAGAGTAGGAACGCTCACGCGAGGCGTCGGCCTGCTCCAGATTGTACTTCAGCATCAGCCGGCGGGCCGCGGCCATGGCGGCCTCGGCTTCGTGCTGGTTGTCGCTCTGAGCCAGCGAGAGCAGGCGAGCGATGCGGCCGAGCACGGCTGTCCGCTCCGGTGTCTCTTCCTGGGCCTGCGTGGCTCCGCGCGCCCTGCCGTCGATTCCTCGCTCCGCGCACACCCGGCGAAACGTCGGACCGTGTGGACCTTCGTCGCGGACGTTCAGCACCTCGTCCACGAACTGGTGCGCCATCTCGTGCTTCAGCACCTCGAGCAGCTCGCCCCAAGAACTTTGCAGCAGCGACTCGCCCAGGCGCAGCGAGCGCGGGACGCGTACCCAGGCCCCCAGCTCGCCTTGCAGCTCCGTCCACTCCAGCTGGGGGAGACGCAGCTTGCTCGCGAAGTACACCTGGTTGAACTCGCGGTAGGCCCGCTCGACTTCACGCAGGGCCTGACGCAGCAGCTCGGCGCTCAGGCGCTCACCCTCGGCGCGGACCGTCATCGGAGGCTGCTATAGCGCATTCGGCGCTGGGTTGTCCGGGCTTCCGCCCGGCGATGGTAGAGTCGCCTGCAATGCACGATCCAGACGACGCGCTCCAGTACCATCAGAAGGGCCGCCCGGGGAAAATCGAGGTGGTCTGGACCAAGCCGGTCGCCTCCCAGCTCGATCTGTCGCTCGCCTACTCGCCGGGGGTGGCCCAGCCGTGCAGGGTCATCGCAAACGATCCGGACGCCGTCGATCTGTACACGGCCCGCGGCAACTTGGTCGCCGTGGTCAGCAACGGCACGGCGGTGCTGGGGCTGGGTGACATCGGACCACGTGCCGCCAAACCGGTGATGGAAGGCAAGGCCGTGCTCTTCAAGCGCTTCGCCGACATCGACGTGTTCGATCTGGAGCTCGACGCCAAGGATCCCGATCTGTTCATTCAGGTGGTGCGCACGCTGGAACCGACTTTCGGCGGCATCAACCTCGAGGACATCAAGGCGCCCGAGTGCTTCTACATCGAGAAGCAGCTGAGTGCGCGCATGAACATCCCCGTGTTCCACGACGACCAGCACGGCACCGCGATCATCTCCAGCGCCGCGCTCCTGAACGCGCTGAAGGTGGTCGGCAAGGACATCGGCAGCATCAAGCTGGCCGCGTCCGGCGCCGGCGCCGCCGCCATCGCCTGCCTGGACATGATGGTGAGCCTGGGCGTGAAGCGCGAGAACGTCTTCGTGACGGATTCGAAGGGCGTGATCTGGAAGGGCCGCGAGGCCAACATGGAAGCCAACAAGGCGCGCTACGCCCAGGATACGGCGGCGCGCACGCTGGCCGACGTCG
>DATIDO010000023.1:0-14389 GCA_035456245.1 Polyangiaceae bacterium | reverse complement strand
CGAGCGTCACCGCCAGATGACCATCGATCAGCTCGATCGGTTCGAAACCGCGGCGGCTCAGCGTCACCTCGGCCCAGCCCTTCGACGCGATGTCGAGGAAGAGCGAGATGGCCGCGACCACGCCCAAGAAAACGTAAGTGGGCCGCGAAGGCGCAACGGGCAAAGCGGTCGAGGCCGCGATCGACTCGGCCAACGGCGCTGCAGTGGCCAACGGCGCTGCAGTGGCCGTCGGCTCTGCAGTGGCCGTCGACGCTGCGACGGCCGCGGCGTCACCGCCTGCGGCGTCATCGGCTGGTCCTGCGCCGTCGTCAGCGGGGCTCTGCGGGGCAACGGACTCGGTGGTCAGCTGTTCCCCATCGAAAGCCTGCTCGCCCCCCGCCCGCTGCTGGCTCGGGGGGGTCGGCTCGGAGGCCTCGGTCTCTGCATCGATCCGGTCCCTCGGACACATCAGGCGGCTCCTTTACGACAAGACCTCGATCCGGGCCAGCGCGGCGAGCTGGATCAAGGCGCAGCCGCCGGGGCTGCGGGCGCGGTTGCCGGCGGGGCTGCCGCTGGGGCCTGAGGCGCCGGGCAGTCGCCCAGGAGCACCGTCTTGTCGGGCCCTTTGCCTTCGAGCCGTACGGCCAGCTGCCGTCCGTCGAGCTGCACGGGCTTGCCCTCGGTCAGCCGAGCGGGCGGGACGCCCGTCGCCCGGGTCACCACCTCCTGCCAGGGAATGCCCGGAGGGGCCACCAGGGTGAGGCAGGCGGCTGGCTTCTTCGAGTCGCTCTCCGCGAAGTCGAAGACGACCACCTCGGCCCCGTACTCCGCCTTGAGGCGCTTGCGAGTGGGGTCGATGGCCAGTGAGAAGCCCCGCCGCGTGTAATGGTCCTGTGCCTGCGCCAGGCTCATCTCGTACAGCTGAGGCCCGGTGCAGCGGATCGTCTTCTTCGAATCACCGTGCTCGTAGGCGTGACCGCGCGGACAAGCCGGATCGCCTTCCTTGATCAGTTTGGCCAACTGCTCCGGAGTCAGCGCGTGCGGGCTGCCTTGCGAGGCGCGCTTGTCCAGCGCGACGAGGTGTCCCGAGAGGTTCGCCTTGGCTTCCGTCAGCTCCTTCACCTCGGTCGAGCGACCAGCGGCCTGACACGAGGCGAGCGCAGACTCGATGCCCCCCAGCACTTGCTGGACGTTGGCGCGGTCGCCTGCGTTCATGGCCAGGAGTGCAGCCTGCGCCGTCGACATCTCTGCGTGGCACTTCTGTGCTGCTGCATTGTCACAGCCGACCGCCGGCACGCCGAGGACGAACAGGGCAACCACCGCGCCGAACCGACGGGGCGAACAGGACGAACGGCGTGCGGACTCGGTGCGAGTGGCTTCGGCGGTAGTGCGGGGCGACATGTTCGCGCAGCCTACACAACGCCCCGCCGCTTCACCCAGTACGAAACCGCTCGGCGCCCCACGAGAATACCGCACATTTGTTTAGTACCATCCGGGTGCTACCGTGGGGCCGTGCCGGCACCTCCCTGGGACCAAAATCGCGGCCTGGCCGCGGTCACGAGCCGTTGGCTGAGCGACGGGACCGTACGGCCCTGTCTGGCTGCCGAGCGCACGCTCCCACCGCGACAGGCCGAGCTGGCTCCCCTGCCGGCCTTGCTACCGGGGCTGGTGCGCGCGCTGGAGCGTCGCGGCATCCAGCAGCTCTACCGCCACCAGCGCGAGGCGGTAGACGCCGCTCTGGCGGGGCGCCACGTGGTCGTCGCCACGCCGACGGCCAGCGGCAAGAGCCTGTGCTTCCACCTGCCCGTGTTGCAAGCGCTGGGTCAGGAGTCGGGTAGCACGGCGCTGTTCCTCTACCCGACCAAGGCGCTGTCTCGCGATCAGGAGCATGGCCTGCTCGAGATGATCCGCGAGAGTGAGCTGGGCCTGCCAGCGTTGGTCTTCGACGGTGACACGCCGGGTGACACGCGGCGGGTGGCTCGCGAGAAGGGGCGCATCGTCCTGACGAACCCCGACATGCTGCACGCGGGCATCCTGCCGAACCACACCAAATGGGCCAGCTTTTTCCGCGGACTCCGCTACGTGGTGCTCGACGAGTTGCACACGTACCGCGGCGTCTTCGGCTCCCACATGGCCCATGTGGTGTCCCGCCTGCGCCGCATCGCCGCCTTCCACGGCAGCTATCCGACCTTCGTCTGCGCCACCGCCACGATTGGCAATCCCCGAGAGCACGCGGCCCGGCTCCTCGGACTCGAGGCGAGCGAGCTGAGCTTGGTGGCCGAGTCGACGGCACCGAGCGCCGAGCGACGGGTCTTCCTCTACAACCCACCGATCGTGAATGCCGAGCTCGGCGTGCGCAAGAGCACCCTGAAGGCCGCCGTCTCGCTGACCGCGGATCTCGTGCGCGCCCGCGTACCGACCATCTTGTTCGGTCCTTCGCGCAACTCGGTCGAAGTGATGCTGAAGTACCTACGCGAGAGCTGCGCGGAGGATTTGGCTGGGCGCGGATTGGAGCGCGCCATCATGGGCTACCGCGGTGGCTACCTTCCGGAGATGCGCCGCGAGGTCGAGCGGGGCCTGCGTGACGGCGAGATCCTCTGTGTCGTCTCCACCAATGCCCTCGAACTCGGTATCGATATCGGCGATTTGGATGCGGTCGTGTGCGCCGGCTACCCCGGCAGCATCGCGGGTACCTGGCAACGCTTCGGCCGAGCCGGCCGGCGAGGCGCCGAATCGATCGCCGCGCTCGTCTGCTCCAGCGCGGCCGTCGACCAGTACCTGGCGCGCGATCCCGCCTTCTTGCTGGAAGGCCAGGTGGAAGAGGCGCGCATCGATCCGAACAACGCCGAGATCTTGATCCAACACCTGAAGTGCGCGGCCTTCGAGGCGCCGTTCGATCTCTCGACACCCGGCCCGCGCCCGGCCCACCCGGCGCCCGCTCAGGGCCCCGGCTTTGGCCCACTCGACGCCGAGGCGACGCGGGACGCCCTCGAATACCTCGTCGGTCACGGCCTGCTGCACCACGCCGGCGGCCGCTACCACTGGGCAGGTGAGGCCTTTCCGGCCAGCCACGTCTCGCTCCGCAACATCGGCTGGGACAACTTCGTAATCGTCGACCGGGGCACGCCCGAGCGACCGACCGAGAAGACGATTGGGGAGCTCGACTACCGGGCCGCGCACACCATGCTGCACGAGCAGGCCATCTATCAGCAGGATGCCGAGCAGTATCAAGTCGAGCAGCTCGACTTCGACAACCACAAGGCCTTCGTGCGGCGGGTCGCCCCCGACTACTTCACCACCGCCCTCACCTATCGCTCCGTCGAGATGCTCGACACCCAAGCGAGCCGCCCCATCGGCCGCCTCCTGCTGAGCTACGGCGACGTGAAGGTGATCGAGAAGGTGACCGGCTACAAGAAGATCAAGTTCTTCACCCACGAGAACTCGGGTTACGGCGACGTGCACCTCCCACCGATGGAGATGCACACGACGAGCTTCGCGCTCACGGTGCCGGAGGCTCTGCTGGGCGAAGCTTGGTTCGCCGACGCTCGCCGCGAAAATCCCGCCGAGAAGCTCGACGGCAACGGGTCCGGGAACGGGGACGAACCGAACGGGAACGAACGAGGCGTCCGGCTTTTCACCGCTACCCCGACTGCCGACAGTGCCCCCGCCGTGGCTCGCGCGCTGGTCGTCGACGCGCTCCGCGGCATCGGCTTGGCGCTCGAAACGGTCGCCGCGCTGGCTTTGATGTGTGACGCGCGCGATCTCAGCCAGACCCTGGGTGACGGTGAGACGGACACCCATGCGGCCGGGCGCGATGCTCGCGCCGGACAAACGGGCGGGCTCGATCCCACGCTCTTCTTGTTCGACGCTCAGCCCGGCGGAGTGGGCCTGGCAGAACGCATCTACGAGCGGGCCGAGGAACTGTTGTCACGGACACGTTCGTTGATCGTTGGCTGCCCTTGCAACGACGGCTGCCCAGCCTGTGTGGGGCCCACGGAAAGCGGTCCGCGCAAGCGCCTCGCGCTGGCGCTGCTGGAAGTCCTGGCCGAAAATGGCCTTGGCTCGCGGCGTCCCCAGCTCACGGTACTGCGCGGCGGACTTTGAGGGGCGCCGTCTGGCTCGGGCTGGACGGTGGGCTCGCGGGTGAGGCAGCAGGTGAGGCAGCAGCCGGGCCTGCGGACGCGGTCGTCGCCGCCCCTCCTGTGTGCTGACGCGGCCAGGGCTGGAGCAGAGGAACCGGCACCTGCGGGCCACTCTGCCGCAGGGCGCGCTGGCAGTCGTCCAGCGACAGCCTGCGGGGCCCGAAGATCGTCCCATCCGAGGCGTCCGCGTCCATCAGCGAATTCGGCTGATCGACGCCGTAGTCGTCGGGGTGACCGGGCATGTCGAGCAGGATGTGACCGAGCTCGTGCGAAAGCGTGAAGGAGCGCAGGCTGGCGCGGATGCCGCCACGGTCGAGGATCAGGGCATTTTGTAGGCTGGCGCCGGGGTTCCAGATGAACGACTCGCCGATGCGGCCCAGGCCCGAAAAGACCGGCACGACCAGGAGATCGATGGTCCCCGGCCGGGCGTCGAGGAGCGTGCGCAGCAGCGCGCGCTCCTCCAGGGTCCCGCTGGCCGAGTCACCATCGCTGAAGTGATCCAAACCATCCTCGAGCACGACCTCGAGCGGACAGACGCGAAGGCTCGGATCGCTGGAGATCTCCCCCGAACGCTCCGCGCGAAGCGGCACCCAACGCCCTTTCCGATCGCGCGCGCCCACGTCGACCGTCGGTAGCGCAGAATGCTCGGTCTTCGGGTTTCGCTGGCGGCTCACTTCGTAGCCGCGTTCCGCGAGCATCTCGGCCAAACGCCCTGCCACCAACTCGGGCGATTGCCCGGGGCTGGTGCGCAGCCGCAGGCTCCGCCCCTCGACGCTCAACGCAATCTCCCCACCGCTCGCAGGCAATCCCGCATCACAGCCGACGGCGACGAGCGCCGTCTGCGGAGGGTCGACGATCTGCACATCCACGTCGCCCGGTTCGCCGAAATGAATGCCGCATTGCCCCCAGATCTGGTTGGCAGTGGCGATCTCGGCGAGCACGAGCTCGCGCGCCTCCGCGTCGCTGTTGCCCACGGCCGGCGGACCGCCGGGACGCGTGCGTAGGATGCGAGCGCGAAGCTGAGCCCGATAGCGGCCCGGACCAGCAACCTCCAGTTCCCGCGGGCCTCCCACCCACAGGCTGGCCCGCGCACCCTCCGTCACCTGGAGCAGTACCCGCCCCCCCACCTCGGCCACCAGAGCCCGCTCGATGGTGCTCGGATGGGACCGATCCACGGCGTCGCCGACCAGGCGGATCGGCTGCGTCCGGCGACACACCAGCTCACCCTCGCCCACGTCGGCCGGGCAGGACGCCGGCTCGAGTCGAACGCGTGGCAGCGAGTCCCGATAGCGACCATTCGGCGCCAACGAGAGCAATTCGACATGGGCCGGCAGCGCCGCGGCTGGACCCACGAGCAAGAACGAGACTTCACTCTCGGTGTCGACGCGCGCTTCACCGCCCACCAGCTCGTTTGGCAACGAGCGCACGAGCGACGCCCACGAGCGAGCGCGATCGATTTCGCGGCCCGAGCCATCGAAGGCCCGCACATCGACTACGTACACGTCACGCAGCCCGGCGGCTTCGTGCACGACGCCACGCCCGGGCGCCTGCCCGAGCAGGAAGATTCGGGACGCTCCCGGGGCCTCGTCGCTGAGTTCCTTGGCGCCAGGCAGCACCCGGCCTCCGTCCATCACCCAACGGAGCGGCCCGACGCTCGGCGCCCGAGCTCGGGGCGCCAAGCGACCCTTCGGCAGCTGAGGGCTGCGCTCGAGTGCGCCGGGCCCCAGGCTGCTCTCCAGCCAGTCCGCCCTTCCGCTCTCGTCGTCGTCACCCCGAGCCACGAGGACGACCATGGGCTCCAAGGTGCCCACCACCGTCGGAGGCTCGGCTGCTCCCACCCGAGGCAGCAGCGCCCAGGCCGCAACCAGAACGAGCCAGCACTGGGAGGGCCTCCACCTGGACACTCGGCCGAGAGTAGTCCGAAAGGCGCTGCGAGGCGACTGGCCGGGCGGCACCGAAGAGACGACCGCTCGGCTCCGAACGGGGCGTCCTCGCGTCCGGCAGGGCTCGTTTTCCGCCGCCTGCTGACTCGTGCCGGCGAGTTCGCTATGGGAGGGGCATGCTGTCGGAAGACGAATACGTCGAACGGGCCCAGCGCGAGCTCGCGCTCCTCGTCGCCCGGCTCGATCTGGTCGAGGCCACGTCCCTCGAGGTCGAGCTGGCCAACGACATCCTGACCCTCGAATTCGACGACGGCTCCAAGTACGTCGTGAACTCGCACCGGGCCGCCCGGCAGATTTGGATGGCCGCAGAACGCAACGCCTGGCACTTCGACTGGGAGCCTCGGGCGGGCGCCTGGGTCGCCCAAAAGACCGGCGAAGAGCTGTGGGCGACCCTGAACCGGGTCACCGAGCGCAAGCTCGGAGCCACGGTGGGGCTCGTCCGCCCTGCTTGAGCGCCGATTTGCCCAGGCGCGGTCCGTTTTCTATAGCCTGCGCCAGGATGAGTCAGGCAAGCCCGTTCGAGAAGGTCTCCGCGCAAGTCGATTTCTCGCGTCAGGAGCACGAGGTACTCGCGCTCTGGGAGGAGATCGATGCCTTCCACGAGTCGAACCGGCGACGCGAAGGCGGTGAGCCCTTCGTCTTCTACGATGGGCCGCCCTTCGCCACCGGCACGCCCCACTACGGCCACCTGCTCGCAGGCACCATCAAGGACATCGTTCCCCGCTACTGGAACATGCGCGGCCACGTGGTCGAGCGCCGCTTCGGTTGGGATTGCCATGGCCTGCCCATCGAGGCTCTCGCACAGGAAGCGCTCGGCCTGGCCGGCGCGGCCCAGATCGTCGAGCGAGGCATCGATCAGTTCAACGAGCAGTGCCGCTCGATGGTGCAGACCTACGTCGCCGAGTGGCGCAAGACGATCACGCGCATGGGTCGCTGGGTCGACTTCGACAACGACTACAAGACCATGGACCCCGAGTTCATGGAGTCCGTGTGGTGGGTCTTCAAGCAGCTCTGGGACCGTGGTCGTGTCTACCGCTCGTACCGCATCATGCCGTACAGCTGGAAGCTGACCACGCCGCTCTCCAACTTCGAGGCCAACTCCAACTACAAAGACGTCCAAGATCCGGCGCTCACGGTGCGTTTCCGCGTCACCGAGCCGTCGGAGGCGCTCGCCGCTGCCCTGGGCGGCAACCAGGCCTCGATCCTCGCCTGGACGACCACCCCCTGGACGCTGCCGTCCAACCTGGCGCTCTGCGTCGGCCCCGAGATCGAGTACGTCGTGGCTCGACTCCTCGACGGCGGTGAGCTGTTGGTGTTGGCGGCCGAGCGCGTCGCCGCCGTGCTCAAGAAGCACCCCCACGAGATCGTCGCGACCCTCCCCGGCAGCGCCCTGTTCGGGACCCGCTACCAGCCTCTGTTCGCCTACTTCGCGGACCGGCCCAACTGCTTCCGCGTCCTTTCCGACGCCTTCGTCAGCACGGGCGACGGTACCGGCATCGTGCATCTCGCTCCCGCCTACGGTGAGGACGACTTCCGCGTGTGCCGCGCGGCCGACATCGAGCTCGTCGATCCGCTCGATGCCGAAGCTCGCTTCGGCGCTCAGGTCCCCGACTACCAGGGCCAATTCTGCAAGGATGCCGACAAGGCCATCATCGCGGCGCTCAAGCACGCTGGCCTGCTCTTCCACCAGGACACCATCGTCCACGCGTACCCGTTCGAGGAGCGCACCGACACCCCGCTCATCTACCGAGCGATCGAGGCCTGGTACGTGCGCGTGACCGATCTGCGCGATGACTTGGTGGCGCAGAACGACACGGTGGGCTGGGTGCCCGAAGCCGTCGGCAAGAACCGCTTCGGCAACTGGCTGCGCGATGCCAACGACTGGAACATCAGCCGCAACCGCTTCTGGGGCTCCTGCATCCCCGTCTGGATCAACGTCGATGATCCGGAGGATCGCATCTGCGTCGGCTCGCTCGCCGAGCTCGAGGCGTTGTCGGGCGAACGGCTGACGGACTTGCACAAGCACTTCGTCGACCGCGTGCTGATCCGCAAGGATGGCAAGACCTACCGCCGCACCCCGGAGGTGCTGGATTGCTGGTTCGAGTCGGGCGCCATGCCCTACGCCCAACAGCACTATCCTTTCGCGCCGGGTGACGCGGCCGAAGGCCCCGGCACCGATCCGCGATTCCAGGCATTTTTCCCTGCCAACTTCATCGCCGAGGGCCTCGACCAGACCCGCGGCTGGTTCTACACGCTGCTGATCCTGGGCACCTCGCTGTTCGGCAAAAGCCCCTACCAGAACGTGATCGTCAACGGCCTGATCCTGGCCGAGGACGGTCAGAAGATGAGCAAGCGCAAGAAGAACTATCCGGATCCCAACGAGGTCCTGGAGAAGTACGGCGCCGACGCGCTGCGCGCCTACCTGATCGACTCTCCCGTGGTGCGTGGCGAGCCGCTGCGCTTCTCGGAGAAGGGCCTCAAGGAGATCGTTCGTACGGTGGTGCTTCCCTATTGGAACGCGCTCTCGTTCTTCGGCACCTACGCGGCCATCGACGGATACGATCCGCGCAGCTCCAGCGCGCCCGCCATCGCCGAACGCCCGGAGCTGGATCGCTGGGTCCTGAGCGTGCTGCAGAGCCTGGTGGCCGACGTGAACCGCGAGATGGAGTCCTACCAGCTCTACAACGTGGTGCCCCGCTTGGTCAGCTTCATCGACGACCTGACCAACTGGTACATCCGCTCCAGCCGCAGCCGCTTCTGGAAGAACCAGGACGACTCCGACAAGCTCGCCGCATACGCCACCCTCTACGAGGTTCTCACCACCTTCGCCGTGGTGCTGGCGCCCTTCATGCCGTTCGTGACCGAGATCGTCTACCAGAAGCTGGTGCGCGTGGTGGATCCGGCCGCGCCGGCCAGCGTGCACTTCGCCGACTACCCGCAAGCCCGCTCGGAGCGCATCGATTTGGCGCTGGAAGAGCGCATGACTTGGGTGCGGCGCATCGTGGCCCTGGGCCGCAAGCTCCGTGAAGACCACAAGCTGAAGGTCCGGCAGCCGCTCGGGCGCCTCAGCTTCGTCCACCGCGACGCTGCGCTGCGCGAGTCGGTCCTCGCCTCGAGCGAACTGCTGAAGTCCGAACTGAACGTGAAAGAGGTCGTCGCCTCGCCCGACGAGAGCGCCTTCACCAGCGTCAGCGTGAAGCCCAACTTCGCCAGCTTGAAGAAGAAGGCCGGCCCGGCCATGCCTCAGCTCAAGCCGTTCCTGGAGAAGCTGCACGAGACCCCCGAAGGTCTGGAGCTCATCGCCAGCCTGGAGCGCGGCGAGCATTTCGTGCGCTTCGACGTGGAGATCACCGCCGCCGACGTGCTGTTCCACCGCAGTTCGAAGGGCGACGCAGCCGTCGCCACCGATGGTCAGCTGACGGTGGTGCTGGACGCCACGATGACCCCCGAGCTGATCGCCGAAGGCCACGCCCGTGAGCTGATCAGCCAGCTCCAGAGCACCCGCAAGCAGAGCGGGCTCGAGGTGGCCGACCGCATCCGTGTCACCTGGGCTTGCTCCGATGCGCAGGTGGCCCAGGCCATCACCCAGCACGTGGAGACCATCTCCGGGGAAGTCCTGGCCGTCGCCTTCGAGCAGGGCGAGACCCCGGGCGGCAGCGAGCTGGACGTGAACGGGGTGACCGTCCGCGTCAGCTTGGAAAAGAACGGCTGAGCCGCAGGGCTTCGACCAAGCCCGAGCAGTCGTCGGCGTGGGCTGCGCCAATCGCAGCCAGCCCCGTCGCGCCGCGCGCCAAGAGCTCCGCCAGGTGCAGGGCACCCACGCCACCGAGCGCGTAGGTGCCCAACCTTGGCGCGCGGGCGCGCAGTTGGGTCGACACGGCTTCGAAGCCGTCGAGGCCTAGCGGCTGTCGGCCTTTGCGCGCCTCGCACACGGGGCTGATCACGACCGCCGAAAGGGCGCCGAGCTCTTCGTCCGACCAGGCGTCCCCGACATGCCAGGCGCGCGAAATGGGGCGCAACGGTGCCGCGGCTCGGAGCGGGAGGGCCGACGGACCTCGCCCCGCCAAATGGAGGCCCTCGGCCCCGACACTCTCGGCGAGCGCCAGATCGCCGCCCTGCTCTGCGCTGCCCCCCTCTGCGCTGCCCCCCTCAGCGCCGCCCTGCTCAGCCGCGCCTTGATCGGCCCCCCCTTGATCAGCCGTAGCCAGCCAGAGCCGCTGGTTCGCGCTGCGGCAGCAAGCCGCAAGCTCCTGGGCCAGCGCGAATCGTGCCGCCGGCTCCTGCTGTCGGTCCCGCACCACCACCGCGATGCTGCGGGGCGGAGCGGCGTGCAGCAGTGGGGCCAGCCGCTCGGCGGGCCTCGGGTAGTTCTCGGTGTCGGTGAAAGCCAGGAGCCGCGGCAATGCCAGCACGGTCACGGCTCGTCCCGCGTCAGGCGACCGAACAGCCAAGCAAAGCAGACCGCACCCACGGCATCGGCGACCGCATCGAGGAGCTCGGCCGAGCGGTGCGGCAGGAACGCCTGCCACAGCTCGAGCAGGATACCCACCAGGATGGTCGTGATGGCGGCGCGTACGTTGAGGAAGGAGGCCGGACGCTTGGGAAACAGGAACAGCAGCGCGCGGAAATGGGTGCGCTGCATCACACCGAAAAACAGCGCGTGCAGAACCTTGTCCTTGGCGTCGAACTCGATGACGGCGAGCGGATCACGCGCCATCGAGCCGACGTAGAAGGTCGTCCCCAGCCAGAGTAGCGCCGGCGCCAGCGCCAGGATGCCCCCCGGCCCTCGTCGCGCTTCCACCAGCTGGGGTGCCTGCTCGGAGCTCACTCGATGAGACCGGCGGTCGGGCTCGAAGCGTTGGCGTAGCGCTGCTTGGGCATGCGCCCCGCTCGGTAGGCGAGCCTTCCGGCGTGCACGGCCTCGCGCATGGCCTGGGCCATGAGCAGCGGATCCTTGGCGTGGGCGATGGCGGTGTTCATCAGCACGCCATCGCAGCCGAGCTCCATGGCGACGGCCGCGTCGCTGGCGGTCCCCACGCCGGCATCCACGATCACCGGCACCTTGGCGTGCTCCAGGATGATCTCGAGGTTGTGCGGGTTGCGAATGCCGAGCCCGGAGCCAATCGGCGCGGCCAAGGGCATCACGGCGGCGCAGCCCACGTCGGCCAGCTTGCGACAGACGATTGGATCGTCGATGCAGTAAGGCAGAACGGTGAAGCCCTCCTTGACCAACACCTTGGCCGCCTCGAGCGTCTGCTCGTTGTCGGGGTAGAGCGTCTTGGGATCGCCGATCACCTCGAGCTTCACCAAGTCGGCCATGCCCAACTCGCGAGCCAGCCTCAGCGTGCGCAGCGCCTCTTCGGCGGTGTAACAGCCGGCAGTATTGGGCAGCAGCTTGTATTTGCCGCTGGCCAGCAGGGCCATGAGCGAGCCCGCCCCGCGGTCGTTCAGATCGACGCGCCGCAACGCCACGGTGACCAGCTCGGCGCCGGTGAGGGCCAGCGCCTGCTCGGTCTCACCGACGCTCTTGTACTTGCCGGTGCCTACGATCAGCCGGCTGTGGAAGGTGAACCCGCCGATGCGCAGCGGATCGTCGCTCGGCTCGTTCACCGCGTGGGTCATCAGCGGAACCCGGCCTTGCGCGTCGTCTTGGCCTCACCGTCCATGGCGATGGCGAACACGTCCGCCACGTACAGGACCGTCAGCTCTTCCCGAGCGTTCTGCGCAAACAGCAGCTCGCCCTGGACACGCAGGCGGCTCACCTTGGCCACGTTCAGGCCCACTCCGCCCTTTTCGATGTGCAGGGTCAGCGTACGCTCGCCCGGCAGGACCCGGTACTCTCCGTCGTTCTCTGCCCCGGCTGCCTCGAGCAGTGCCGAAAGGTGCTCGTTCTTCATGGCTCGAGCCTGACGCCGGCCTCACCCGGGCGTCAAGGCTCGGCCTTTGCCCTCGGCTCTCTTTCCGGCCTACCCTCCCCGGGTGGAGCCAGTGCTACCGGACGTAGCCCGGCCGGATACGCACATCGAGGTGCGCGGCCTGGGCAAACGCTTCGACGATTCGTGGGCGCTGCGCGGCTTGGACTTCCGGCTACGCCGCGGTGAAGTAGCGGTATTCCTGGGAGGCTCCGGCGCCGGCAAGACCACCCTGCTGAAGCTGCTGATCGGGCTGGAGCGACCCACCGAGGGCGAGATCCTGCTCGACGGCGAGGACATCGCGCGCCTCGGCGGCCAGCAGCTGAACCGGGTGCGGCGCAAGCTCGGCATGGTGTTCCAATATTCGGCGTTGCTCGACTCGATGAACGTGTTCGAGAACGTCTCGTTCCCCCTGCGCGAACACCGCAAGCACCTGACCACCAAGCAGATGCGCGAGATGGTCTCGACCAAGCTGGCCGCGCTCGGTCTCCACGACATCGAGCGCAAGCGCCCCAGCGAGCTCTCCGGCGGTATGCGCAAGCGCGTCGCCCTGGCTCGCGCGCTGATGCTCGAGCCCGAGGCGATCTTCTACGACGAGCCGACCAGCGGGCTGGATCCGCTCACCTCGCGCGTGGTGGACGACATGATCCTCGAGACCCGGGAGCGCTTCGGCGTGACCAGCGTGGTGATTTCCCACGATCTGGCCGGGGCACTGCGCACTGCGGACTCCGTGTTCGTGCTGGAGCAGGGCAGCCTGGCCACCTCGGGGAGCCCCCGCCAGTTGTTGGCCGAACGTCATCCCTTGGTGCGCCGTTTCTTGGAAGCCAGTGGCGTCGCCGAAGAGCGGCTTTTTCCCGGCGGCTCTTCCGGCTAGATCGGGACCGTGAGTCCTCCCATCATCGTCACGGGCGCCGCCGGCTTCATCGGCAGCCACGTCGCCGAACGCCTGCTGGAGCGCGGCGAGCGCGTGCTCGGCGTCGACAACTTCAACGACTACTACTCGCCCGAGCGAAAGCGCGACAACATCGCCGAAGTGTCGAGGCACCCGGGCTTCACGCTCTGCGAAGGCGACATCCGTGATCGGGATTTCCTGGAGCGCTTGTTCGGCAGCGAGCGCCCGCGCGCCATCGCACATCTCGCCGCCATGGCCGGCGTGCGCGCTTCTTCCGAGCAACCGGCCCTCTACTACGACGTCAACCTGAACGGCACGCTGAACCTGTTGGAGGCCGCGCGCGCGCATGGCAAGCCGAACTTCGTGTTCGCCTCCACGTCGTCGGTGTACGGCAACAGCCCGGTCGTGCCCTTCGTCGAGACGGACAATGCCGATCGACCGCTCGCTCCCTACCCGGCCAGCAAGCGCTCCGGTGAGCTGCTGGGTCACGCTTACCACCACCTCCACGGGCTCGACTTCACGGCGCTGCGCTTCTTCACCGTGTACGGGCCGCGCGGGCGCCCCGACATGCTCGCTCACCTGGTGCTCGACTCGATGCGCCTCGGTCGCCCCATGCCGCTCTACAACGGCGGCAAGATGATCCGCGACTGGACCTTCGTCGGTGACATCGTCAGCGGCGTGGTGGCGGCCCTCGACCGACGATTGGGCTACGAAGTGATCAACCTGGGCCGGGGTGAGCCCGCCGAGCTGTCGGCCTTCGTGGCCGAGCTGACGCGGCTCTCCGGCAAGACGGCGAACTTCGTCGAAGAGCGCATGAACGACGCCGACGTGACCTACACGGGCGCGGACATCTCGAAGGCCCAGCGCCTGCTCGGCTACGCGCCCAGCGCGTCCATCGAGCACGGCACACGCGCGTTCTTCGACTGGTACGTGAGCCACGTCGGCCCGTTCGGCTGAGCCTTTTCGAGCTGCTGGGGCATTTCGAACGGCCGTGCCGTCGAGCTGCTGAGTTGCCGTGCCGTCGAGCTGCGGTGCTGTCGAGCAGTGGGTCGCCCCGCTGGCTCGGCTCGACCGTGCTGGCAGCTGGCGCGCCGGGGCCCGAGAAGGCGCCGATGCTCGAAATGAAAAAAGGCCGACCCCTCTCGGGGCCGGCCTCTCTTCGTCACCGCTAGCGGCTCAGTTGGCGGCCATCGCAGCCACTTCGGCAGCGAAGTCCGGACCAGCCGGCTGCTCGATGCCCTCGCCGCGCTCGAAGCGGACGAAGCGCACGAACTCGATGGTGCCGCCGGCATCCTTGGCTGCCTGCGCGCGGAGCTCGTCGATGGTGTGCTTGGTGTCGATCACGCTGGGCTGCTCGATGAGAGCGACTTCCTTGGCCCACTTGGCGATCTTGCCCTCGACGACGCCAGCGCGCTTCTCGGCGGGGATCTTCCCCTCCTCGGCGAGCTGAGCGGCGAAGATGTCGGCCTGAGCCTTGCGATCGGCCTCGGGGATGTCGGTGAGACGCAGGTAGGGCGGCGC
>DATIDO010000022.1:0-3986 GCA_035456245.1 Polyangiaceae bacterium | reverse complement strand
GGATGACCGAGCGCTTGTTCTGGTGCGATGAACGCGGGCGTTCCCAGGTAATCGCCAGCGCGCGTCAGACGGCCATCGTCGCCGGGTAGGCTGGGAAGCGAAGGCTGGCTTCCGGCGGGCCCGCCGGGAGATGGACCGGATTGCCCCGTGGCCGATGCGGCAGGAGAAGTCAGCGCCTCGGCCGCCGGATCGACCCAAGCCAGCGAGGACGGTGACGCGAGCGGCTGACCGTTGCGGGCCATCACCAACCCGAAGTCGAGGACCTTCACGAGGTCGACCTCGTCCGCGGCGCGGCACAAGAAGAGGTTCGCCGGCTTCACGTCGCGATGAACCAGCCCGGCGTCGTGCGCTTCACCGAGGGAGTTGCACGCCTGCACCAGGATATTGATGACGCGCTCGGCTGGCTGCGGACCGAATCGATCGACCAGCGTCTCCAAGTCGATCCCGTCCAGCATCTCCATCACGTAGAAGAAGGTGCCATCCTTGGTGACGCCGTAGTCGAACAGCGCCACGGTGTTGCGCGAACGCAGCGCGGCGATCGTCTGCGCCTCGCGGCGGAAACGCTCGACGATTTCGCCCGAGCCCTGACCGGCCTGCAGATCGGAGTTGATCAGCTTGATGGCCGCTTCGCGAGCCAGCAGCTGATGCTGCGCGCGCCACACCTCACCCATGCCTCCCTTGCCCAGCAAGCTGACCAAACGGTAGCTGCCGAGCTCGGTGGCTCGCCGTTCGGCCAGCGCTGCCTCTTGCCGCGCTTGGGCGACCTGGCGGCGCTGACGCACGATGGTGCGAGCGAACAGCCAGGAGACCACCAGCGCCACGATGAGCGCAGCGCCACCCAGCATCAGGCTGCGGCGTTGGTGGATGGGCAACGGAGCGAGCACGGTCTTCTCTTTGGCCAGCACCGCCACCGTCCAGGGCAGCCCTTGGACGGACACCGGCGCGCTGACCGTGACCACGGGCTCTCCGTTCCAGTCGAAGCTGCGGAGGACCGAATTCTGGTGGTTCCCGCTCAGCGCGGCGAAGTAACTGTCGAGGAGCGAGTCGCGCAGATCGCGGTAGTTGAGCGCCCGGCTGTCGGGCTCGAAGTGCTCGATGCGCTCGGCGGCCAGTGGATAAGCCAGGATCGACCCATCGCTCGCGTAGATGAGGGAGTGGCTGCTCGGCGACTCGGTACGCGCCAGTACGTGACTGAGCGCGCTGACGTCGAAATCGATACCGGCGACGGCCAAGACCGGGCTGCCCTTGCCGCCCGCGTGGAGCGGCTCGGCGCGAGTCACACCCGTGTGCCCGGTGGTGAAGAACGGGTAGGTATCGGTCCAGACTCGCTGGTCCTTCTCGAGCGCCAGCTGATACCAAACGCGCTTGCGAGGATCATAGTCGCTGTCCTCGCGCCGCAGCGGGACCAGCTCGTCACCCCGATAGCGAAAGTGCTCGATGACGGTGCGCCCGCCGCTCTCGACCCAGCTGTGCTGGAAGAGCAGCCGGTTCTGCTCTTCGTAGACGCCGTAGTACTCGCCGCTCGGATAGCCGATGTACGCCTGGGTCATGCCCGGGCGTCCCAACGTCAGATCCCTCAGCACCAGCGCGAGCGGCTTGAAGTCGAACTTCGCTCCCCCCGCGTGGGCGTAGTCATCCAGACGTTCGAGCACGACGTCGGCGTGCAGCAGCGCCTCCTCCAGGTTGCCGCTGACATGCTCCGTACGCTGGCGGAAACGCTCCTCGGCCATGGACAGCATGGCGGAGCGCAACGCCATCTGCCCGGCCAACGTGTAGAAGAGGCCCACCAACACCACGAGGCCTGGCACCGTGATGAGCACGCCGAGCGGAGAGGCCAGCACCGTACCCACGCGAGTGAACCCCGCCGTGGTCGGCATGCGAGCAGGCTGTTGCGCCTGTGGCTCCTCGCCGATTCGCCGCTCTTGCACGGCATTCACGTTACACGACGCCCCCCCGCCGCAATATACCCCCGCCCCCCCACCCTTTCGTGAAGGCCGAGGAAAGTTCTCGCCCAGGCGCAGCGCAGGCAGGTCATCGGGCTCGAGGGCGGTCCCGGCGCGCTACCGCTGGGCTGGGGTGGGCTGAACTGTGCTGGGCTGTCCTGGGCTTGACCATCGTGGCCCCTGGCAGAAGCATCAGCCCATGCTCGTCGTCCACGTCTCCGTCGTCGTCCTCCCCACCTCGGTCGAGGCCTTCATCCAGGCAACCCGCAAGAACGCGACCCAGAGCCTCCTGGAGCCGGGTATCCTGCGCTTCGACGTCATCCAGGATCGGGCCGATCCGACCCGATTCGTGCTGGTCGAGGTCTACGCCGACGACCAGGCTCCGGCGCGTCACAAAGAGACGGCCCACTACGCCGAATGGCGGGACGCGGTCGAGCCGATGATGGCTCAGCCCCGCTCGAGCTCGAAGTACGACGCGCTGTTCCCCACGCCGGAGCGTTGGCTGACCCCGAATCAGGACATCGCCCTGGCCGACACGCTCCCCGGACGCCCACAGGGTCGCTCTTGAACTTCGCCTTCCAGAGCGCGGGACGGATCGTCTTCGGGCCCGGACGTGCGCGGGAGCTCGGACGCGAAGCGCGCGCGCTCGGTGCGCGATGCCTGCTGGTGACCGGCCAGAGCGCGGAGCGCTCGGCGCCCGCTATCGAGGCACTTCGTGAAGCGGGCGTGGCCTACGAGTGGGTGCGGGTCGGCGGTGAGCCCAGCATCGACGCAGCCCGCTCGGCCGCCGCCCTGGGCCGCGAGATGGGCGCCGAGTTCGTCGTGGGCTTCGGTGGCGGCAGCGCCATCGATCTGGCGAAGGCGGCCGCAGCCCTCGTCCCCGCGAGCGGCGACGCCCTGGACTACCTGGAGGTGATCGGCGCCGGGAAGCCGCTGCCGACGGCTGCCCTGCCCAGCCTGGTCGTGCCCACCACGGCCGGAACCGGCGCCGAGGTGACCAAGAACGCCGTGCTGTCCTCGGCAGAACACCGGGTGAAGGTGAGCCTGCGGCACGAGTCGATGTTGCCGCGCGTGGCCTTGGTCGATCCCCAGCTCCTGCTCAGCTGCCCCGCCGATGTCACGGCGGCCACGGGCCTCGACGCACTGACGCAATGCCTCGAGCCGCTCGTCAGTGTGCTCCACAACCCGTTGGCCGACGCGGTGGCCGAGCAAGGCCTGCGCCGCGGCGCGCGCTCCCTCGAGCGCGCCGTGCGCCACGGGGACGATCTGGACGCGCGCACCGACATGGCCCTGTGCTCGCTGTGCGGCGGCCTCGCGCTCGCCAACGCCAAGCTCGGCGCCGTGCACGGCTTCGCCGCGCCCCTGGGCGGTCGCTTCGAAAGCCCCCACGGCGCCGTGTGCGCCCGCCTCCTGCCTGTGGTGTTCGAGGTGAACCTACGCGCCCTGCGGGACCGCGCCGCCGGCAGCCCCCTGCTCGAGCGCTTCGAGCTCGTGGCGCGCATCCTGCTCGGCGATCCCAACGCGCGCGCCGAACGGGCCGCCGAGTACCTGAGCGAGTTGGCCGAGCGCCTCGCCATCCCACGCCTGTCCTCGTACGGCATGACCAGCGCCGACATCCCGGAGCTGTGCGACCAGGCTGCGCGCGCCAGCAGCATGGCCGGCAACCCGATCCGACTGGAGCAGGCGGAGCTCCACGAGATCCTCGAACGCTGCCTCTGATCCCGATGGACTGGCTCTGGTTGGCGCTTGCCTCGGCCTGGCTGCTGGGGTTCTACGAAATCGCCAAGAAGACTTCGCTGCGCGACAACTCGGTGTTCGGAGTGCTGTGCGCCAGCAGCTGGTGCGGCCTGGCGCTGGTGCTCGTGCTCAGCCTGGCGCTCCGCGTTTCGCCCGAGTCGGCGCGACGGTACGGCCTCGAGCTGGCGCCGCTCGCGCCGCTCGACCACCTTCGCGTGCTGGGCAAAGCGGTGCTCGTGTCCGCCTCCTGGGTGGCTACGTTCTTCGCGCTGAAGCACCTGCCGCTCTCGCTCGCAGGGCCCCTGC
>DATIDO010000021.1:0-4929 GCA_035456245.1 Polyangiaceae bacterium | reverse complement strand
CCTCGACGCGAGCCGAGCGCTGGCCTTCGTCTCCGAGCAGACGGCGGCCGGTGGCCAGCGCGGTGAGGACGGCAGCGGCCAGCGTGACGCCGACCAGGATGGTCGTGCGCGGCAAAAAGCCCGCCAGGTTCGGTAGCTCGCGCTCGCGGGGCGCGCGCGCCGGCGCATCGCCGCGCGTGAACGACGGATAGAAGCGCTCGAGCTCTTCGAAGAAGCGCGCGCGCGTTTCTTCTTCGCCCGGGGGGCGCAAGAACAGCCGCTGGTCGAACGAGTACCCGGCGGCCAGCACCACCACGGCCGCGACCAGGCCGTAGCCGAGGGCACCCCATGCGGCGCTCCGACCATCGATGGGGGGCGTCAAGAAGGCGGCAGCCAGCGTCGCGGCGAAGCCGATCCCCAGGGCACCCAGGTGCAAGATGAGGCGCCGCCGGCGCAGCTCGGCCATCGGCACTCCGGGGCCATGCACGAAGCGCGTCAGCGTGAGCCGATCATGCGGGAGTCCCGGATGCTCCAGCTCCAGGTACAGCTCGTCGTCCCAAGCTCGCGCGGCACGCACCGAAGACCACGGCACGGTGATGCGCGTGCCGCGAACCGGCAAGCCCGGCGCGTAGCCCTCCGCGTAACTGCCGAGCCCAAATAGCCCGACGGCCAGTCCGGCCAGGGTGCATTCGAGCTCGACCTGGCCGACCGCGTTGCTGGCCGAATCGGCGCGAGCAGTGGCGTGGATGCGCATGGGGCTGCGTGGGAACTAGCGCGGCGCAGCTTCGGGCTGCGCCAGAAAAGCGAGGCGCCGAGGCTACACCAAGGAGCGGGATCTTGCCCGAAAAGCGGTGTAGGTTCGGGCCGGAATGGCCAAAGGCGAGACAAATGACCAGTCCGAGCGCGTCCTCGAGGCCACTCCGCGTGACGACGATCAGCGATTCGACCGCATTTTTCGCCCGAAAACCCTGGACGACTTCATCGGCCAGGAGAACCACAAGCAAAACCTGAAGGTTTACATCGAGGCCGCCAAACGCCGCGGCGAGCCCCTCGATCACATCCTGCTGTCCGGCCCCCCCGGCCTCGGCAAGACGACCCTCGCTCACATCATGGCCAGCGAGATGGGCGTGAATCTCCACCTCACCTCCGGCCCCGCGCTCGAGCACAAAGGCGTGCTGAGCGGCCTGCTGACGCGCCTGGAAAAGAACGACGTCCTGTTCATCGACGAGATCCATCGCATGAACTCGACCGTCGAAGAGGCGCTCTACCCGGCCATCGAGGACTTTCGCATCGACATCGTCATGGGTGAGGGCGCCTTCGCCGAGAGCATCCCGCTCGATCTCAAGCCCTTCACCTTGGTCGGCGCCACCACGCGCGCCGGCATGTTGACCAAGCCGCTCCAGGAGCGCTTCGGCGTCACCTTGCGCCTCGATTTCTACACTCCCGAGGAGCTGACCCGCATCATCGAGCGCTCCGCGGCGCTCCTCGGCACCCCGTGTGATGCAGCCGGCGCGCGCACCCTGGCCGATCGCTCCCGCGGCACCCCGCGCGTCGCCAACCGGCTGATCCGCCGCGTGCGCGACTTCGCCGAGGTACACGGCGACGGCAAGATCACCCGCGACATCGTCGAGCTCACCTGCCAGCGCTTGGAGATCGACGCCGCCGGCCTCGACGTCATGGACCGCCGTCTGCTGCTGGTGCTGATCGAGCACTACGACGGCGGCCCGGTCGGCGTCGAAACGCTGGCCGCCGCGCTGGCCGAGCCGCGCGACACCATCGAGGACGTCTACGAGCCCTACCTGCTGCAGCAGAGCTTCTTGGGTCGCACGCCGCGCGGCCGAGTGGCTACGCGCAAAGCCTACGAACACCTGGGGCGCCCGCTGCCGTCACGTGGTGGACCACCGGAGCAGGGGCGCCTGTTCTGACTCAGCCCGCCGACTCGGCGCCTTCGTCGGACGCCAGCTCGATCAGGGTCGAGATCGCTTCGATCTCACGCTTGGCCCGCAGCTCACGCTGACGGACGCCCTTCAGCTCGGCCTCGACCCGGCGCTGTTCGGCCTCCAGCTCGCGCAGCTTGCCCTTCAATGCCTCACGGGTGCTCTTCAGTTCGTCGATCGAAAGTGCCACTGGCTCTCCTTGCTGCAGCGAAAAAGGGGGAAGCGAAAACGAGCCGCTCTCATATCCGAGCCGGCCGCCAAGACCAAGCCCGGCCGGCCAACGGAGAGGCTCACTTGTACTTGCCGCTGGTGGGCGGAGCGATCACCTGCTCGCTCGGGGCAGGCTCGGTCGGCTTCGGTTCGGCTGGTTTGGGCTTCGGCTCGCTCTTGGGGGCGGGCTTGGAGGCCGGAGCCGGCTTCTTCTTCCCAATCGTGGTGGCGGGTGGAGCCACCGACTCGTTGGGGGTGGGTGGAGGCGGCTCGGCGGCCGTCTGGGGCTCCCCGCCCTCCATCAGCTGGGAGGCGAGCGACTTGCTCGGCAGTTGGCAGCCGGCGCGGAAGCCGTCGGCCACGAACTCGGTCGAACCCGACGCCGAGCGACCGGCTCCATCCGGATCGTCGTAGCGCACCTGGATGGTCACCTCGCGCGTGCCGGCCCGCGCAGGCGAGCAGTAGGCGAGCAGGTAGTGCCGCCCCCACGACTTGCGCACCAACATGCCCAGATCCTGCAGACGCAGGGCCAGCTCGTCGATGTTGGCGTAGGTGTAGTGCCCGTCCTCGCCCAACATGGCGGCCTGCGGGATCTCCACCTCGTTCGGCGTGACGAGGTAATGGGCCGCCTTCGACTCGGAGAGCGCCTGGTAAATCTCGTGCTCCTTGCGCCGCCCCGCCAGATCGGGACCGAGCGAGAGGACGATCAGCGTGCCCAGCTTCACCGGCTGGCTCGCCTGAGCCATCTGGTGCTTGAGCACGGCCATCGCCTCGAGCACGCCTCCGAACAGATCGCGGCTCGTGTCGCCGCTGCGGAAGCTCGTCAGATCGGGCAGCTCGCGCAGCGTCGACTCACGCACCCGCGGCCAGGTGGCGACCGTACGCACGCCCGGCGTGCCGTCGAAGGCCAGGACGGTCACGCCCTGGGTGACCGATACCTTTTCGCCCAAATGCTCGGCTCCGCGGCGCAGCTTGGTCAGGTAGGCCTCGTCCCCCTGCCCGCTCAGATCGAGCAAGAGCACGGTGTGGCCGATGGCCTTCGAGTCGCGCGGCAACAGGCGCAAGCCCACGTCGGCCGACTGCAGGAGCACGTCGTTCTCGTAGATCTCGAAGCTCGAGTCCTCGAGGTAGTCGATGGGGCGCCCGTCGTCCTGAACCGAGACGTAGATCTCCACGTTCGACGGGGGCACGGCGTGGATGTGGGTCGCCTCGACCTGCACGCCACCGCAGCCGACGAGAAGCAGGAGCGCGCCGAGCAAAAGAATACGAAGCCACGGCGAGCCAAGGCGAGCAGCACGAGAAGGAAGCAGGCGAGTCGACATCTTCACTCCCAGACCACGCGGTTCGACCAGGCGTTCTCCAGCATGTCGCGCGTACCGTGCGACAACTCGCTCGGGATTTCTTCGAACGGGAACAGACGAGCTTCCAGGATCTCGACGGGGTTGTCGGGACCGCGCGGCTCGTCCACCGTGGCGGCCACCACCACCGTGACCGCGTGAAAGCGCGGATCGCGCTCCGGATCGGAATAGACCCCGAGCAAGAAGCCGACGCTGGTCAGCTCGGCCCCCGCCTCCTCGCGCAGCTCGCGCGGCACGGCGTCGCGCAGGGTCTCCCCCCACTCGAGCGTGCCGCCAGGCAAGGCCCACAGGCCCGTGTCGGCTCGCCGCACGAGCAGCACCCGATCATCGGCCGAACGCGCCACCACGCACACGCCCACTACCGGGCGGCGCAACAGGTGACGCAGGATTTCTTTGCCGAGCTTCCAGACTCCGAGGGGGATGCGCATGGGTAACCGGGGTGCTGCTTCGAGCACGACGAGGATGCCCGAGGCTCCTCCGTCATGCTACCAGGCGCCCCAGGTGAGCCGAGTTCGTCATGATTGGGCCTGGATCGCGTGCCTCGCGGTCCTCTCGTGTACCAGGGCCGAGCCCCCGGGTGCCGAGTCCGAGCCTACCCTGCACCTGAAGGCAGGCGCGGGACCCGACGCCTCGACGGCAGCCGCATCCACCGCGGCGGGCGCCACCCAGGGTGGACCCGACGATCACCTGCCCTTCGAGCCCACCGGCGAGAAGCTCGCCAGCATCGCCTGGCGCACCTGGATCTACACGGACACCGGCCCCAACCGCACGCGGCTCGGCTACCTCCGCGCCGGCGCGGTCGTCGATGCCCGCGGCCCGGCCATCGTGAACTCGGGCTGCGAAGGCGGCTGGTACCGCATCAACCCCCGCGGCTTCGTCTGCGTCGGCAAGGGCGCCACCACCGATCCGAGTCACCCGATGGTGACCTGGTCCTCGCGCCGCCCCGTGCGTGGCCAAGGCTTCCCCTACGTCTACGCGATGAGCGACGAGCCGCCGCCCCATCGCTACTTTCGCCTGCCCGACAAGCGCGCGATGAGCGAGGTGGAAGGCGCCCACGTGCTCGACCGCGGCGCTGCTTGGTTGATGCGCGCGCGGGAGACCTCGCTCGCCGAGCGGCTCGATGGTCTGGCCGAGCCGCCCGACTTCCTCACCCCCACCACGGTGCTGGAGAAGCCCTACGGCACCAAGAGCCCCCTGCGCACTCGCTCCGCCGCCGGCCAGGCAGCGCGCGGCAGCGGATTCGCCCTGGCGCACACCTTCGCCTGGAACGACCGCGCCTTCGGCCTCAGCACCGAGCTCGATGTTCTCCCGCTCGATCGACTCGTGCTCCACCCCGAGCAGTCACTGGCCGGCGTGGTCATCCCCCCGGGCCACGCGCCCGAGGTGGCCTTCCACGTGAAGGGCAGCCTCACGGTCTGGAAGCGTAGCGACAGCGGTGGCTTCAG
>DATIDO010000020.1:0-8198 GCA_035456245.1 Polyangiaceae bacterium | reverse complement strand
GCCGAAAGCTGTCCGGGGAACGGGATCGAGTGCCGCGACGTTGGCGACAAGCCGCAGTGCCTCGAGTGCGTGCCGGGCGAAAAGCGCTGCAACGGTACCATCTCGATGGAGTGCACCGAGAAGGGCACTTGGGAGTCACGGGAATGTCGGGCGGACGGTACCGACTACTGTTACGAGGCCAAGTGCGTAACCGAAGAGACGGTCGTCACGCTTTGTGAAAAGGGCTATCAGCCATCCGGCTGCCTCAAGAGCCAAGCCTATGCTTGGATGTGTCGCGAACGTAAGTTCCACGTCGAGGACTGCGCGAACCAGAAACAGGTGTGCGTTGGCGAGAGCGGCCGATGCACCGATCCCGTGGAGTGATGGTTCGAAGGAAGAAGTAGAATGGCCCTTTCGATTGGAGATACCGTAGACGGCAAGTACCAGATCGTCCGCCTGTTGGGTGAGGGCGGGATGGGTGCCGTCTACGAAGGTCTCAACACCCGCATCCATCGCAAGGTGGCCATCAAGGTCCTGCACGGCAACGTCGCCTCGAGCGCCGATGCCGTGCAGCGCTTCGAGCGCGAAGCGCAGGCGGCTGGTCGCATCGGCTCCAAGCACATCGTCGAGGTGCTGGATCTGGGCGATCTGCCCAATGGCGACCGCTACATGGTCATGGAATTCATGGATGGGCAGAGCCTGGCCGACCGCATTCGCGATCGCGGCCACCTGACCCCTCAGGAACTCTACCCCATCGCCGTCCAGCTCCTCGATGGTCTGGCTGCGGCGCACGCCGCCGGAATCGTCCATCGCGACTTGAAGCCCGACAACGTGTTCCTGCTGCCCACTGGCAAGGACGGCACCGACTTCGTGAAGATCCTGGACTTCGGTATTTCGAAGTTCAACTCGCTGGGCGGCGAGTTCTCGATGACGCGCACGGGCGCGGTGATGGGCACTCCGTATTACATGTCGCCCGAGCAGGCCAAGGGCGCGCGCGATCTCGATCAGCGCACGGACATCTACGCCGCAGGCGTGATCCTCTACGAGGCACTCTCGGGACGTGTGCCGTTCAATGCCGAGACCTTCAACGAGCTGCTCTTCAAGATCGTGCTCGAGGACGCGCCGCCGCTCGCCTCGATCCTGCCCGACGTGAACCCGGCCTTCGTCGAGGTGGTGCAGAAGGCGATGAGCCGTGATCTGAACCAGCGGTTCCAGACGGCCTCGGACTTCAAGGCGGCGCTCAACGTCTGGTCGCAGCGCAACAGCGTGGTCCCCTTGGGGATCTCGGATCCATCGCCGACGTTCGGTGCTCCTCGGCCGTCCAGCACGGTGATGGGTGGGACGGCGGGGGCTTGGGCCAGCTCGACCACCTTGGCCGACGACAAGCCTCCTGTCGCACCCAAGAAGAAGGGCATGGGCCTGTGGGTGGGGCTGGGTGCGGGCGTGCTCGCGCTGGTCGCGGCTGGCGTGGGGCTGTCGATGAAGTCCGGCGCCGAAGAGGCTGCTGCGCAGGCCGAGGCCGAACGCGTTGCCAGTGAGCGTGCCGAGACCGAGCAGCGAGCGAGCATCGAGGCGGAGCGAAAGGCAGCCGAGCAGGCGCGTGCCGAAGCCGAGAAGCTGGCGAGCGAAGCGGAAGCGCTTCGCAAGAAGGCCGAGCAGGACGCGTTGCAGCGGGCGGCCGACAAGCTCGACGACAAGGCCACCGACAAGCCGGGCGCTGTGGCCAAGGCGTCCAGCACGCCCGCCAAGGGAACGACCGTGGTCGCCGCGCCTACGACGCCTGCGCCCGCGGCTGCCAAGCCAGCAGCGGAGCCAGCCAAGCCAGCAGCCGCCACCGAGAAGCCGAGCTCCTCGACGAGCACCGGTCGCACGATCCGCTCGACGCTCTGAGGCGACACGGGATCCAGAAATGAAAGAAGGGGCGCCGCTCGGCGCCCCTTCTCTTTTGGTCGAGCTCGCGGCGGCGCGAGCGAAGCGGCCTCAGGCCAAACCGACGTACATGTTCTGCACGTCGTCGTCGTCGTCGATGGTGCCCAAGAAGGCCTCGACCTCGGCGCGCTTCTCGTCGTCCAGCTTCACCGGGTTCTTGGCGATCCAAACCAGGGCAGCCGCGGTGACGTTCCAGCCGCGAGCAGTCAGCGCCTTGTTCACCGCGTCCAGATCGGTCGGTTCGGTGAAGAAGCGCGACTGGCCCTCCTCGCCTGCTTCGACCTCTTGGGCGCCCGCCTCGATGGCAGCTTCTTCGGCGTCCTCACCGCCGGCGGGCGGGCTGGCCTCGATCTGGCCCAGACGGTTGAAGTCCCAGCTCACCGAGCCGGAGGCGCCCAGCTGGCCTTCTTTGCGGAAGAGCAGGCGAATGTTGGAGGCCGTGCGGTTCTTGTTGTCGGTGAGGCACTCGATGATGACCGGCACCTGGTGCGGGGTGAAGCCCTCGTAGAGCACCGTCTCGAACTGCGAGCCGTCGTCGAGCTGGCCCGAACCCTTCTTGATGGCGCGCTCCAGGGTGTCCTTGGTCATCGAGGCCTTCTTCGCCGCTTCGATGGCCAGACGCAGGCGCGAATTACCGGCCGGATCGGCGCCCGACTTGGCGGCGACCATGATTTCCTTGGCCAGCTTCGTGAACAGCTTTCCCTTGGCATCCGCGCTCTCGCTGCGGCCCTTTTGCTTCCATTGAGCACCCATGGGCGCGAGTATGTCCGGCGGCGGCCCGAACACAACCGCGTCCGGCCTGGCCGAAAAAGGCCAGGCACGGCGCATGCGGGTAGATTGGTCGGGGGCGGATCGGCAGGGTTCACCTGGGGCGGACAGCGCAGTAGGAAGAGCCATGCGGCGAGCAAGCTGGGGAACGGTCGGGAGCGCAGGGCTTCTCGCGCTGTTGGTGCTGGGGTGTGGTTCGAGCGGCGGTGCGCCCGCGCAGGCGGCAGGCGAAGCCGCGCCGGTCCTGCGGGTGCTCGACAAGGGACAAGGTGGAGCTCACGTCCTGACGGGCGCGGGTGAGTATTGGATCTCGTCGCCGCTGCCCGGTGTCGTGCGCGTGCGGGCGTCGCGCGACGACCACGTGTCGCTGCTGCCCTCGTTCGCCATCGAGCCGACGGTCGGCGAGGTCTCGCGCCCCTACCAAGTGAGCGAGGAGGCGAACGCGATCACGTTCACGGCCGAGGGCGTCGCGCTGCGGGTCGATCCGACCGGGCAGCTCTCGCTCACCGACGGTTCGGGCCACGAGCTCGGCCGCGGCAAGCCTCTGGGTGGTGAGTCGGCCACGCTCGATTGGGAGCTGGGCGAGGGGGTGCGCGTCTTCGGCTTGGGCGACAAGACCAAGGGGCAGAACCGCCGCGGGCATTCGTTCGAATTCTGGAACACCGACGCTTACGCCTGGGAAATCGACACGGATCCCCTCTACAAGAGCTTCCCGTTCTTCGTGCTGGTCCCGCCGAGCGGCCCGATCAGCGCGCTGTTCGTCGACAGCGCCGCCCGCGCCAAGGCGGACGTGGGCGAGGCAGACGCCGGGCGCCTGCACTACGAGGCGACCGGTGAGTCGCCGGGCGACATCGACTTCTACCTGCTGGCCGCCGGCTCGCCCGCCGAGCTCAGCGCGCGGTTCGCCGATTTGTCGGGACACATGCCGCTGCCCCCACGCTGGGCGCTCGGTTACCACCAGAGTCGCTATGGCTACTCGAGCGAGGCCGAGATCCGCAACGTGGTTGGTCGGCTGCGCAAGGACCGCGTGCCCGTCGACGCCATCTGGCTGGACATCGACTACCAGGAGGAGAACGCGCCCTTCACGGTCGACGAGAAGAAGTTCCCGACCTTCCCGGCCATGGTCGAAGATCTGGCGCGGGAAGGCACGCGCACGATCGTGATCACCGATCCGCACATCGCGCACCGCTCCAGCCCCGCTTCGGGTTACGCGCCCTACGACAGTGGCGTGGCCGGCGATCACTTCATCCTGGACGAATCGCACCTCGAGCCCTTCGTCGCCAAGGTGTGGCCGGGCCCCAGCGTCTTCCCCGAGTTCACGCGCCGCTACACGCGCAAATGGTGGGGCACACTCTACACCGAGTTCGTTTCGCAGGGTGTGGCCGGCTTCTGGAACGACATGAACGAGCCGGCGACCTTCGACGACAAGACGAAGACCTTCCCGCCCGACGTCCTCCATCGCCTGGATCACGGCCGCAAGGAGCCCCACGTGCTCGTCCACAACGCCTACGGGTCTCTCAACGTGCGCGCCACCTACGAGGGCCTGCTGAGCTTGCGTCCCGACGCGCGACCCTTCGTGCTGACGCGCGCCGCCAGCGCCGGTGCGCAGCGCTACGCGGCGACTTGGACCGGTGACAACCGCGCGACCTGGCCTCACCTGCGCGCCAGCATCGCTCAGATCGGCAACCTGGGCGTTTCGGGGCTCGGTTTCGTCGGCGCCGACATCGGTGGTTTCGTCGGTTGCCCCAAGCCCGATCTGTGGGCGCGCTGGTTGGAGATGGGTGCGTTCCAGCCGTTCTACCGCAACCACTCGGCCAAGGACGCCTGCCAGCGCGAGCCGTGGGTTCACGGCCCCGAGTGGGAGGCAGCCGCGCGCCGCGCCATCGAGCGCCGCTACCGCCTGTTGCCCTATCTCTACACCGTGTTCGAAGAGAGCGCGCGCACCGGGCAGCCGATTCAGCGCCCGGTCTGGTACGAGTTCCCGCAGGACGCCTCCGTCGCCGACGAGCAGGACTCGTTCTTGCTCGGCAGCTCGCTGTTGATCGCGCCGCGGCTCGAGGCCGGCGAGGGCGCCTACTCGGTGCACCTGCCTGCGGGTGACTGGTACGACACGACGACGGGTGAGCGGGTGCGCGGAGGCCGTGAGGTCGAGGTGAAGCCGGTCGCTGGCCTGGGCGTGCGCGTGTTCGCGCGCGCTGGTTCGGTCATCCCGGAGATGGGCGTGGCGCAGAGCCTCTCTGGATCGCTGGCGGGACCGCTGTGGCTCCACGTGTGGCCCGGCGAGAGCTTGAAGGGCAGCGTCTACTGGGACGACGGCGAGAGCTTCGGTTACCAGAAGGGCGCCTCCCGTCGCGTCAGCTGGGAGGGCAAGGCCGCCTCGGGGGCAGGCGTCTCGCTCCGCGCCAGCTCTTCGGGCGAGTATGCCCCGTTCTGGACCGAGGTGCGGGTGGTCGTCCACGGTGGCTTCGAGCGAGCCCCCACCGCGCAGGACAAGGCAGGCGCGGCTCTGCCGGTGACCTACGACAGCAAGCTGCGCACCGCCGAGATCGTCCTGAGCGGTGCGCAGACGGACTTCGAGTTGGCCATCGCTCGCTGAGGCTCAGCAGCCTTCGGTCTCGACCACGAACTCGTGGCGCTGCAGTTCGCGGCCATCGTCACCTTGGACGATGGCCGTCCAGCGGCCGCTGCGATCGATCTGGTTCGTGCGACCCCAGGTCCGGTAGCGCGGGGAGCCAGCCGGAACCCCGAGCTCGATGAAGCCGACGCGCTTGCCGCTCTCGTGTTCGAAGGTGACCATCACGTCGAGCTCGTCGGGCCCCACGTTCTTGAACTCGAGGAACGCGAAGAGCGGCTCGTGCATGCAGAGCGGACCCTCGCCGACGGGCTCGCGCTTGGCCACGTCCCGCGTCACCAGGAAGCGCGCCAACTCGGCATCGGCGGCGGGGCGTGACTTCGGCGTCAGGACCTTTGCGGGCGCGGTCACCTGCTCGGTCGATCCTGTCGCTGCGGGGGCGATCTGCGCGGTGAGGACGGGGGGCTGCGGCGCCGCAGGCTGCTCGGCGGTCTGAGCGGCGGTCTGCGCGGCCAGCGGAGCTTTCTCGGTGCTCGTAGTCCGAGAGCCGGCGACGTGGTCGTCCTGGCGAGCGCAGCCGCCCAGCAGCGGGCCGACCAACAGGGCGAGGCAGAGGGACGAGGGGACGATGTGGATGAGGCGACGCATGGTTGTTTCTCCCGGTGGGGCCCGACGGGGCCTGCCAGGTGCCATCGCAAGAGCCGGGCCAAGCCCAGCGAGCGCGCTTTTGTCGCGAAATCGCCGAGCTTGGGGGGCTCGACTCGTCCCCGAGCCGAGCCCCCGTGCCCCCCGGACCGCACTCGTGTGTCAGCCGGGACGCGTCGTTCGGGCACGGCTGGCCACGGCCAGCCGCTCGAGCAGAGCCTCGGTTGTCTCGAAGTCGATGCAGGCGTCGGTCACGCTGCAGTCGGGGCGCGCCTCGGGGCTGGCCTCTTGCCGGCCTTCCCGCAGGTGACTCTCCAGCATCACCCCGAGCACATCGACGTCCGAGCGCGGCAGCTGCTCCACGACCGCGTCGACCACGCGCGCTTGCCGGCGGTGATCCTTCTCGGAGTTCCCGTGGCTCGCATCGACCAAGACGCGAGGAGCGAGGCCCTGGCGAACCAAGGCTTCACCGATCCGCCCCACGCTCGCGGCGTCGTAGTTGGGACCCGACTTGCCGCCGCGCAGCACCACGTGCGTGTGTGGATTGCCCGAACTCTGCAACACACCCAGGCGCCCATTCCGATCGACACCCAGGTGGGTGTGGGGAGCGCCGGCCGAGAGCATGGCCGCCGCGGCCACGTCCACCGAACCGTCCGTGCCATTCTTGATGCCGACGGGGTAGCCGACGCGGCTCGCCAGCTGACGGTGGATCTGGCTCTCGGCCGTGCGGGCGCCGATGGCCGCCCACGACAGCTGGTCCTCGAAGAACTCGCTCGCCAGCGGATCGAGCAGCTCCGTCGCCAACGCCAGACGGCGTTCGGCGAGTGAGCTGGCGATGGCGCGGGCACGCCGGAGCCCCTCGGCCAGGCGGTTCGTGCCGTCGAGATCCGGATCGTACAAGAACCCCTTCCAACCGACGGTCGTCCGCGGCTTCTCGAAGTAGGCTCGCAGGACGATGATCAGATCGTCCTCGAGGCGCCGAACGACGGGTTCCAGTCGCTCGGCGTAGGCCTCGGCTGCCTCCTCGGAATGGATGGAGCAGGGGCCCACCACGACGATGAGCGGGCCGTGGCCGTCCTGCAGGCGGCGGCGCAAGCGGCCGCGCGTCTCGCGGACGTGCAGCTCGGCCGTGGCCGACAGCGGGGACGCATCGGCGAGTTGCCGAGGAGTCGGGCACTCGTCGGGGGACGGTTGGTTCCTCGTGGTGAGGATCTGAGCGTGAGCGGATTGCATCGTGGATTCTCGGGCGATGACGCCGGCCACGGAGCAAAAACGAAAAACCCCGCAGCCTTCGGCGCGGGGTCTCGGGTGGGTTGCCTACTGTTCGTCAGTTGCCGGCAAAGCTCGACCCGTGGTCCCCGCGCGACGGAAACCAATAGCCAAACTTCGCAAAAAAGCGGCGCTGCACGAGCCCATGTTATCGCGGGTCGTCGGGCAGGCAAGTCGAGATCGACGGCGTGCCGCCCTGTCGCCTTGCCGTCGCCTGGCCTGTCGCCGCGCTCCAGGTCCCGGGTGGGCCCGGTTTCCGTCAAACATTTCGCGAAGATCGAGCGCGCGCCGTCAGCCGGGACAACCGACGAACAGCGCCCAGGTGCGACGATCCGCAGTCCACGCCACGACGGCGCCGCCGGGCGCGTCAGTGGCCGACACGTCGTTGAAGGCCTTGGCACGTGCGAGGACTTCTTCTTCCACCAGGTCGCCGTTGCCGAGCCGACGCGCCACCCGGAGTTCTTGCGGTGCGCGTGGCGCGCGATGATTGGGGGCCACGTAGAAGACGAAGTCGCCACGGCACAGGCGGCTCGGGTGGACGGGCGCCGGATCCAAGCCGTTCTCGTACATGCGCCATTTCGGTTCGGCGTGTTGGCCGCTGTCGGGGCCGAGGGAGAAATGCGCGAGACCGAAGTGACTGGGATCGCGCGACGTAGCCAGGAACAAGGACGCGCTGCCGTTCGGCGCGCCCAGCGCCATGAGCTCGGTGAGGGGCTCCGAGCCCGGGCCGATCCAAATGATCTCGTCGGCGGCGAGGTTCACGTGGTGCTTCGTCACTCGCACCGTGCGCAGGTGCACGGGCGACATGCCCAAGCGACCTTCGAGGATGGCCAGTCGCGGGTGTGTTGGACCGGCCAAGAGCTCCACGGAGCTGGCGGAGGTGGCGTCCTCCGACGCACACAATGGTGCGCCGCCTTCGGCCCAGAGAAAGGCCTTGGGGTTGTCATCGTCGCCGCCCAGGTAGGCAACCAGATCGCGTCCCGAGGCGACCAGCGCCGAGACGCGCGTACCCGAACGAGCGAGTGAGGCGAGCGGC
>DATIDO010000019.1:0-2331 GCA_035456245.1 Polyangiaceae bacterium | reverse complement strand
CAACATTTGCGTCGGGCCTCCTTTGAGATCGCTCCTTCTTGGTGACAGCCGGAGCGTGTCACCGAAGGAGGCCCTTCTTCATGGCAGTCCAAAGCGGGGGTCATCTCTCCACGTTCGGCTCTGCTCTGAACCTGGCGAAGTAGGCAAGTGGTATGCCGGTGCGGCGGTCGAGCATGAGCCCGGCGGCACGGGCGCGTCTGACGAGCCAGGTGAGCCTCGGGAAGTCCGGATCAATGAAGATCTCGCCGACCACGAGCCGGCCGCCAGGCTTCAGCACGCGGCGCAGTTCGTGCAAGGCTGCCTGCGGGTCGGGTATCTCCCCCAACACCGTGACCAGGTAGGCCGCGTCGAAGCGGCCGCTCGGATAGGGCAACTGGGCTCCATCGCCGAGCCTCGGAAGGACGTTTGCAAGGCCGGCTTTGCGCGCCCGCTCGAGGGTGTGGTCGAGGTAGCTCTGACGGACCTCGAGGACCTCGAGGAGACCGCCTGGCTGGAGGCGCGCGGCGACCGGAAGGGTGTAGTAGCCGGTGCCGGGACCAACCTCGAGCATGCGTTCTCCGGGTGCGGGTTCGAGGATCTTCAGCAGCCCGCCGCGCGTGATGAGCGGCCGAGGCAGGTCGAGGACCGGGCGGGCGAGGTAGGGAAAGGCGGTCGGGCGAAGGGCCGCCCAGGCACGGAGACCGAGCCAAGCTCCGCAGGCCAGGAACAGCGCTGTTCGCCCTCGGGGCACGGGTATGGCGATGCTAGACCGTGGCCCTTACACCGACCGGGACGGCCAGGCGTGTGGGCTCGGTACGGCCCCGTAGCGTCGTTTCGTCCTCGAGGCTCCAGCGTTTCGCCTCCCCCGACGACGCCCGGGCCACGGTCGAGCCCGAGGCGAGAATCGGGGACGGCTCATGCTTGGCCAGTTCACAGAGCCGGGCGGCCTCGTTGATCGGGTCGCCGACGACCGTGTACTCGAGGCGCCGGTGCGCGCCGACGTTGCCGGCCACAGCAGGCCCGGCTGAGATCCCGATTCCGGCCTCGAGTTCCGGAATCTCCCGACGTAGACGCTCAGCTAGGAGCCGCCCGGCCGCGAGCGCACTACCTGCCGCGTCCGGGTCTTCGGTAGGTGCGCCGAAAACGCAGAGCGCGGCGTCACCTTCGAACTTGTTGATCCAGCCGCCCTGCTCATCGACTACATCCACAACGACGGCGAAGAAGCGATTGAGGAGCGAGACGACCTCCTCGGCCGGCTGATGAGCGGCGAGCGCCGTTGAGCCGACGAGGTCGACGAAGAGAACCGCGACCTCACGCAGCTCGCCCCCGAGCGTGACCCCGCCCTCGAGCGCCCTGCGAGCGACGTCCTCGCCAACGTGGCGGCCGAAGAGGTCGCGCAAGCGCTCGCGCTCCCGAAGGCCAGAGGCCATCTCGTTGAAGCCGGCTTGGAGCAGACCGATCTCACTGCCGTCGTCGACGGGTACCTGCGCGTCGAAGTCGCCGGCATGCACCCTGGCGAGTGCCCTTCGAACGGCGCCGATTGGATCGGCGAGCGCGCGCGCCGACAGCACGGTGGCGATCGCGCCAGCGGCGAGCCCAGCGGCGACCAGGGTGAGAACAGCGATCGCGAACGAGCGGGCGTCCTCGAACTCGCCGCTGAGAGCCCCGATTGCGAGCAGCCCGAGCGCCAGCAGCGGGACACCGCTGGCGAGTCCCCATGCCATGACCAGCCGGCCCTCGACGCCGGGCCCGACGGGTCGCTTGGGCGGGTTCGCAGCCAGCGCTCTGACAGTCACCGGACGCAGGAGCCGCTCGGTCGCCAGGTAGATCAGCGCGCAGGTCGTGATTCCGCCAAGCGTGATGGTCAGCATGTGCTCAAAGCCCGAGCCGACGCCGTCGGTGGCTGCGGTGACGGCCCCGAAGACCACCGCGGCGCCCGCCCAGAGCGTCGCCGGCACGACCAATTCGCGAAGAGGCTCACGAAGGACGAGGTCGCGCTCGTCAGCCAGCGGGGCGCGATCCTCGCGCAGCCAGGCCCAGAGATAGCTGGTGCGTCGTTCCCGCCATGCCCTGGCGATCGGCACCGAGACGAGCAGGTAGGCGACCAGCTCTAGGGCCCCGCTGAGGATGGCATGGCCTGGGTGGCTCGGATTCTGCGCCGCGTGCAGTCGGTGGAGAAAGCCCAGCACCACGAAAGCGCCGATCACTACAGCAACGAACTCAAGGCGCGCCCATCTCTTGCGCAGCCTGCTCGCAAGCTCGGCGCCGGATTCCGCAGGAGCGGCGTCAGCTCTCCGCGCCATCGCTCTTCTCCATCGCGTCGACCGTGTTGCGGGCCTCGTGGCGGAAACC
>DATIDO010000018.1:0-8756 GCA_035456245.1 Polyangiaceae bacterium | reverse complement strand
CGCCGCTTGGCCTTGGGGTTGCGCTCCAGCACCTGACGCAGGAAGTGCACGTTCAGCGGGACGTGGAACGACTCGTCACGCGTCAGGATGGTGAGCATGTGCTGCGCCGCTGGCTGCCTCACGTTGCGCAACGCCATCCGGTAGGTTGTCGCACCGATCGTCTCGAACATCAGGTTCGTGAGCACGATCGTCTCCATGCGCTTGGCTCGCGCATAGAGTCGGTACAGCGTGCGCGTGATGCGCCCCATCGGCTCGACCTTGCCGCCCAGATGCTCCAAGAAGCCGGTGAGCAGCTCGCGGTGCCAGCCCTCTTCGTCCCCGTACAGCTCGAGCACTCGGGCCAAATCGGGATCCCAGGCACGGACCTCACCGGCCAGCTCGTGAGCCTGGCGGATGCCCGACTCTTCCGCTCGGAAGGCCGCGTTGAAGAATTTGACCGCCGCCCTGCGCTCCTCGGTGGATTCGAACTCGATCGGCTGGGACAGATCGACGTACTCGTCGTGCATCTTGGCCGCGCGCCGCTCCAGCACACCGAGCCACCACGAGGTGGGACGTGCCGAAGAGGAGCGGCGGGGATCGAGGCGACCGTTCACCGATCAGTCCTTGCGGTAGGTGGCGATGTAGAAGCCGGCGAAGTTCGCCAACGGCGTGTCGCACAGGCGCGTATCGGCTTCGAAGAACAGGCGACCGATCACGGGCGCGTCGACCAGCTTCGCGGCCGGCGAAACGATGCGGACGCCGCGCGCACCCACGAACGTGGTGCCTGGAGGGGTCAGGCGGCGCGCCTGGCGCGGGCTGTCGAAGCGCGTGTAGACGTCGTCCTCTTTCTTCGTCTGGCCGATGCGCTGGACGGGACCGAGGATGCGCAGCAAGCCGCGGAAGCTGTAGGGGTTGTAGAGCTCGGCGAGGATGAGACCGCCGGGGCGAGTCACTCGTGCCATCTCGGCCAGCGCCTGCTCGATCGCCGGTACGTGGGCGAGCACCTTGAAGGAGCACGTGACGTCGAAGCTCGCATCGGCGAAGGGGAGAGCGGTAGCCGAGCCCTCCACCACGTCGAGGCCGCGGGCGCGCGCCTTCTCCAACATGCCCGGCGAGAGATCGACGCCGCGGGCCGATCCCGCGAAAGTGCGGATGCGCTCGAGAACGAGGCCGGTACCACAACCGACTTCCAGGACGTCCTTGCCGCGTCCGTACTTCTCCACGTAGCCGGCTTCGAGGCTATCGAGCAGCTCGTGGTAGCCCCGAGGAACGGCACCACCGCGGCGGTTCTCGTAGCGCTGCGAGAACTCGTCGTAGTAGGCGCGGCTTCTGGCTTCCTGGTTGAGCTCTGGGTCGGCGGTCATGCTGGGTCGGCTTATCTCACGGTGAGGGGTTTCGGAAGTCCCCTGCTGGCCATACGCCGGTCCAAGTGCCGCAGTCGGCGCAAAAGCTCGCCTCGAGCGCCCGGTCACCGTCGCCCTGACGGACGTAGACGGTACGGGCCTCGAGCGCGCCGCCGCAGCGCTCGCATGTCGAACGAGCCCCATCGCCACGGTCGCCGACCGGGAGCGCACCTACGCCCTCGTCACCGAGGAGCTTGCGTAGCGTTTCCAGCGCGGAGCGAACCGAGTGACCGAGGGCACCCCGGAGGATGACGCTACCGATCAGCAGAACGACCAACAGCCCGCCGAGGCTCCAGAACCACGAGCTCACGGGCCACGCCGAGTTGGCGAAGGCTCCCAGGCCAGCGAGCACGGCGAGAGCGGTCAGATCGAGGGCCTGCCCCCGGGCCGCTCGGCGCACGACGCGCCGCACGGAGGATGCTTGTGCCTTTTCCAGGGCCTCTTGGCGCGCCGATTGGGCCGGCGAATCCAGGGCGCGCAGCCAATCCGGGCTCCAGTCGCCGAAAGGAACCTTCCCAGCGAGCCCTCGCAGAGCGGAACGCAGGCCGCGCGCGTCGCCAGCGGCCGAAGCCTGGCTGATCCGCATCACCCCCGCCGCCAGCGCGGCTTCGGCGCGGCGGAAGGCCCACAGGCGAACGGCCAACAGCGCAGCGGCCACCCCGAGGGCCAATTCCAGTGTGACGAGTTCCTCTCCCTCCATGTAGACGTTCTAGCAGGGGCCCGGGCGCCGCGAACCCCCCGATTCGGGCGCGCCGCCGCACGTTTCGGGGGCGTTCATCGAGGTGTGATCGGACCGTGAAACGGCCTTGCACCCCCCCAGGCCATCGGATAGCTTTCGCCCCGACAATTTGGGTGGATCCCCACGGGCCCCCGCAAGGGGCCCGTTTTTTTTCGTCTCCACCCCGATCTCGTCCACATCCACCAGCCGATTTCTGCCGTGCCCATCGCCTTCACCAAACTGCCGGGACTCGACGCCGCTCGCATCCTGGCGATCGTCGAACCAGTACTTGCCGCGCACCACGTGCACGGGGTCGAGCTGATTTGGCGTACGGATCGCTCGGGCATGCTGCTGGAACTCTCGGTGGAGAAGCCCGACTCGAGCGAACCCGGCGCGGGCGTGACCGTCGACCTGTGCTCGGAAATCTCGCGCGACCTTTCGGCAGCACTCGACGTCGCCGAGGTGATCTCCCAGCGCTACGTGCTCGAGGTGGGATCGCCGGGCGTGGAGCGATCGCTCTACGGTCGAGAGGATTACGTCCGCTTCGCCGGGCAGCTGTGCAAGGTGAAGTTGGTCGAGCCCGTCTCGCAGGAAGGCTCGCTGCGTCAACAGCGCGTCTTGCGCGGGACCCTGCGCGGCATCGACGAGCAGGACAACGTTTCTTTGGATTCGGAGCAGGGGCCCGTAGTCACGCCCCTCGGGAATATTTCGGCAGCGAACCTGGTGTTCGACTGGAACCGGGCGATGCAGTCTGGCGGGCGCAAGAAGAGCGCCGGCGAGAACGGCAAGAAGGCCCGCAAATCATAATACGGAGCAGTAGCGATGGCTGGTGAAGGCGATCTCTTGGGAATGATCGAGATGGTGGCTCGCGAGAAGGGTCTCGACCGACAGGTGTTGGTCGAGACCATCGAAGCGGCCATCCTCAAGGCGGCACAGGCGGCTTTCGGGCCGACTCGCGAAATGGAAGCTCGCCTCAACGAGGAGTCGGGCACCGTCGATCTGTTCCAGTACATGACCGTGGTCGAGGAGGTCGAGGACCCCGAGAACCAGCTGTCCGTCGAGGAGGCTCAGAAGCACGGGCTGGAAGCGGACATCGGTGAGGAGCTCGGCTTCCAGGTGTTCTGGCATCCGCGCGACTCCGAGGCCGCTCGTCAGCAGGACAAGGAGTTCGGCGATCTGCTCGACATGAAGCAGGCGCGTAGCTCGTTCGGCCGCATCGCGGCGCAGACCGCCAAGCAGGTGCTGCTGCAGCGCGTGCGCGACGCCGAGCGCGACATCGTCTTCAACGAGTACAAGGACAAGATGGGCGGATTGATCCGCGGCATCGTCCACCGTTTCGAGCGCGGGCACAGCATCGTGGTCGATCTGGGCAAGACCGAAGCCATCCTGCCCAGCCGCGAGCAGACACCGCGCGAGACGTACCGTCCCGGTGATCGCATCGTCGCCCACGTGAAGAACATCGATCGCGAGTCGCGCGGCCCGATGATCATCCTGAGCCGCTCTTCGCCCCAGCTGGTCGAGAAGCTGTTCGAAGCCGAGGTGCCCGAGATCTACGAGGGCATCGTGGCCATCGTGGGCGTCGCTCGCGAGGCGGGCTCGCGCAGCAAGATCGCCGTGGCGTCGCGTAGCGGCGACGTCGATCCGGTGGGTGCCTGTGTGGGCATCAAGGGTTCGCGCGTGCAGGCCGTCGTGCAGGAGCTGCGTGGCGAGAAGATCGACATCGTGCCGTACGATCCCGATCCCGCCCGCTACATCATCAACGCCATCCAGCCCGCCGACGTGAACAAGGTCATCGTCGACGAGGCCGACCACCGCATGGAGCTGGTGGTGCCCGACGAGAAGCTGAGCTTGGCCATCGGCCGCAAGGGTCAGAACGTGCGTCTGGCCGCCCAGCTCACCGGTTGGAAGCTCGACATCATCAGCGAGAGCAAGTTCAAGCAGATCGAGGAGGAAGCGCTGGGCGCTCTCCGCGAGATCGAAGGCGTCGACGAAGAGCTCGCTCGCGGCTTCTACCGCTTGGGCTTCCGCGCTCTGGAAGAGGTCGCCGAGGCCTCGAACGAGGAACTCTTGGTCATCGAGGGCGTCTCCACCGAGGAGCAGGCCGACAAGCTCAAGGTGGCCGCCGAGGAGGCCATGGAGCGTCTGCGCGTGCAGCGCATCCGCGAGGCCTCGAGCGGCACCGAGCCGCTCACCGAGCGTGAGAAGCTGCGCTTCGTCGAGGGCGTGGGCCTGCGCACGCTGCAGTTGCTCGAGGAGGCCGGCTATCGCACCGTCCGCGACGTCGCCAGCGACGATCCGGACAAGCTGGCCATCCGCGCCGGCTTGGGTGTGAAGAAAGCGCGTCACGTGCATCAGGGCGCGATTCATTTCTTGGAGCATGAGCTGTCGATGATCTCGGCCGCTCGCGCTGCACTGGCCGAGAAGAGTGCGAGCGCCGTCGAAGGCGGCGCGGTCGACTGATTCGCGAAGGAGAAGAGTTGGAGGCGATCGAGATGGAGACGAAGGAGCCGAAGCGGGGATCGCGAGCGAACCCCGTGCGCACCTGCGTCTCCTGCTCGCGCGAAGATGCGCCGGACGCACTCGTTCGCTTCGTGCTCGCCGACGACGGCACGGTCGTCCCCGATCTGGCTGGTGGCTTGCCCGGTCGTGGTGCATGGGTGCACCCGACGCGGGCCTGCTTGGCCAAGGCCACCGGTGGCTTCTCGCGGAGCTTCCGCGCCCAGGTGAACAGCAGTCCGGCGCGCATCGCCGAGCTGTTGGCGAAGGCGGGTGAGGTTCGTGCCCACCGTCTGCTGGGCACGGCCCGCCGCCAGGGTCAGGTCGCCGGAGGCGCCACTTTGGTCGAAGAAGCGTGGGCCGACGGTCGTGTTCACGGAATCGTCGTCGCGCGTGATGCGCGAGCGGCGGCAGACTTGCCGGTGGTGGCAGCGGCAGTCCCGCGCGGTTTCGTGCGGGTTTTTTCCACCAAAGATTTGCTGGGGCGCCCATTTGGGCGCCCTGAGCTGGGTATCCTGGCCGTGCTCGATGAGCGCTTGGCTAAGAGCCTTTTTGAGGCTATCGCCCTGGCCCTCTTGGACCCCGAGTCGAATACGACGTCGGCTGCCCACGGGTCGGGTACCAACGGTTTTTCGGAGGATGAATGAGCGGCAAACGGCGTGTCTACGAGGTGGCCCGAGATTTGGGCATGGAGAACAAGGCCTTCGTTGCATTGCTCGAGTCCCTCGGGGTCCCCGAGGTCAAGAACCACATGAGCGTGATCTCACCTGAATCCGAAGACCGCGTGAAGCGTCATCTGGGCAAGAGCGATGGCAACAAGGCATCGTCCGGCGCCAAGGCGGCCGAAACCGAGTCGAGCGATCGCATTCATCCTTCCGTGGTGAAGCGACCGGCCGTTGTTCGTCGCCGCAAGGCCGCGGACGGTTCGACCGAGGAGACCTCGGCCGCAGCCAAGCATCCCGTCGACCATGACTCGACCGATGCAGCGCCTGCGCACGTTGTCGCAGACGTGCACGAGCCCGCACATGTCGAGGCAGCACCGGTCGAGCGTGTCGCAGCACCTGCTGCAGCGCCCGCCGCCGCACCTGCCGAGCCCGTTGCACCAGCTGCCGAGCCCGTTGTCGTAGCTGTCGCTGCGCCGGTCGAGGCGGTGAAGGCACCGGTCGAAGCTGCGCCCGTCGCGCCTGCGCCCGTGTCGGCTCCCGTCGAGAGCGCTCCTGTCGCTGTCGTCGCACCCGCTGCGCCGCCTGCCGAACCCGCGCCTTCCACAACGGTGCCGTCCGCAACGGTGCCCTCTGCGCCCGTGCCCTCTGCAACGTCCGCGACGGCGCCCTCTGCGCCCGCCGCTCCCGCAGCGCGGCCCGCCGTGCAGCCTGCAGCCGCCGCGCCGGCCCCCGCTCCTGCCGCGGCTGCTCAGCAGTCCGCTCCGGTTCGGCCGACTGGCTCCGTAGCCCCGCAGGGCGGCGCCAACGCACCTTCCGTTCGTCCTCCGACGCCCTCGACGCCGCCCAAGACCGGTATCGACGTGTGGGAAGGCCGTCCCGGTGTGCCGATGCACCTGCATCGTCCCGGTCCGCGTCGCGTTCAGTACGATGCCAAGGCACCCAGCGCGGGCCCCGGTGGCGTTCGTCGTGGACCGCCTGGCGGCGCAGCTGGCTCGCCCATGGGCGGCGGACCCATGATGGGTGGCCCCGGCGGCCGCATGGGCCGCAACAAGCCTCGCGGTATCGGCTCGTTCGGCAAGGCGCGTGGCACCGGTGCTCCGGTGACCAAGGAGCGCTCGGCTCACAAGAAGGTCGTCCGCATCGAAGAGACCGTGAGCCTGCAGAACCTCGCGGGCAGCATGGGCACCAAGGCGACGGACCTTCTGCGCAAGCTGTTCCAGCTCGGCATGCCGGGCATCAACATCAACACCACCCTGGACGCGGACACCGCCAAGATCGTCGCGGCGGAGTTCGGCTGGGAGGTCGAGGACGTGGCTGTCTCCGAGGAGGAGCAGCTGCAGAAGGCCCAGGGTCTGGAGACCGAGGAGTCCGAAGAGGGCCTCGAGGCACGTCCGCCCGTGGTCACGGTCATGGGTCACGTCGACCACGGCAAGACCAGCCTGCTCGACGCGCTGCGCAAGACCAACGTCGTCTCGGGTGAGGCCGGCGGCATCACCCAGCACATCGGTGCCTATTCGGTCGACACCGCGCACGGCAAGGTCACCTTCCTCGATACCCCGGGTCACGCAGCGTTCACCGCCATGCGCGCCCGCGGCGCACAGGCGACCGATCTGGTCGTGCTGGTCGTCGCCGCCGACGACGGCGTGATGCCGCAGACGAAGGAAGCCATCAGCCACGCCAAGGCTGCCGAGGTGCCCATCGTCGTGGCCATCAACAAGATCGACAAGCCCGAGGCTCAGCCCGAGCGCGTGCGTCGCGAGCTGGCCGATCAGGGCCTGGTCCCCGAAGAGTGGGGTGGCGACACGATGTTCTGCGAGGTGTCTGCGCACACCAAGCAGGGCCTGCCCGAGATGCTCGAGAAGCTGGCGCTGCAGGCCGAGATCATGGAGCTCAAGGCGAACCCCAACAAGCCGGCCTCCGGTTTGGTGGTGGAGAGCGAGCTCGATCGCGGTCGCGGTCCGGTGGCCACCGTTCTGGTGACCGAAGGCACGCTGCGCACCGGTGACGTCATCCTGGCGGGTGCCGGCTACGGCAAGGTCCGCGCCATGCAGGACTGGGACGGTCGCCTGTTGAAGGAGGTCGGCCCGTCCGGCCCGGCGTCCATCGTCGGTCTGAGCGAGGTGCCCCGAGCCGGTGATCAGGTTTACGTGGTCAAGGATCTCAAGACCGCGGCAGCCATCGCCGAGACGCGCAAGGTGAAGGAGCGCCGCAGCCTGGCGCCTTCGGCGGGCAACAAGCCGCGCACGCTGGAAGAGATCGCTCGCCTGATGGGCGAGCAGGAACAGCTCGAGCTGAAGGTCATCGTCAAGGCCGACGTGGCTGGTTCGGCCGAGGCAGTCGCCGACTCGCTCCTGCAGCTGAGCACCGAGAAGGTGCGCGTGAGCGTGGTGCTCCAGGCAGCTGGCGCCATCACGGAGAACGACGTCAACCTGGCCGTCGCCGCAGGCGGCATCATCCTCGGCTTCAACGTCAAGGATACGGGCAAGGCGGCGCAGGTGGCTCAGCGCGAAGGCGTCGAGATCCGCAACTACACCATCATCTACAACCTGCTCGACGACGTGAAGCTGGCCATGGAAGGCCTGCTGGCTCCCAAGCTGGTCGAGAAGGAGATCGGCAAGGCCGAGGTTCGTCAGACCTTCCGCGTGTCGAAGGCTGGCACCGTCGCCGGCTCGATGGTCATCGAGGGTGTGGTTCGCCGTGGCGCCCTGGCTCGTCTGTTTCGCGAGGGTAACCAGATCTGGGAAGGCAAGCTCAGCGGTCTGCGTCGCTTCAAGGAGGACGTGCGCGAGGTCAAGGATGGCTTCGAGTGCGGTATCTCGCTCGAGAACATGGACGAGATCCATGTCGGCGACGTGATTGCGGCCTTCGAGGTCGAGCAGGTCAAGCAGAGCCTCTGAGGAGGCAGCCATGCAAGGCGGGATCCGGACCAAGCGCCTCGGCGGCACGATTCGCAAGCATTTGAGTGCGATCATGGCGCGCGAGGTGCTCGACCCGCGCTTGGCCGCCCTGGCGATCGAAAACGTGGAGATGACGGGGGATCTCGGCATCGCCAACGTCCAGGTCCGCCTGATGTACGGCGACGACAGCTCGGTGGCGCGCGACGAGGCCCTGGCCGCCGTGCGCCGCGTGGCCCCCGGGCTGCGAGCCGCGCTCGCGCCCGTGCTCGGCATGCGACGAGTTCCCGAGCTGCGCTTCCACTACGACGTCGGCATCGAGCAGCGCCGTCGCATCGACGAAGTGCTCCAGGAGATCAGCGACGAGCGCAAGACGCGGCCGCTGGTCGACGAGTCGGCGAGTGACTCGGGCGAGGGCGCTGGCTCGGCCGGCGCGTCGCCCGAGCGCAAAGACGGCGGCGACTGAGCTCCCGCCGAACGAGCCTCGACGGCTCTTCGGCGCAGCAGTCCTTTTCAGCGCAGCAGCCCGTCCTGCCCTGCAGCGCCTTCCGGCGCAGCAGCCCTTCCGGCGCAGCAGCCCTTCCGGCGCAGCAGCCCTCTC
>DATIDO010000017.1:0-2148 GCA_035456245.1 Polyangiaceae bacterium | reverse complement strand
CATGTATGCGGCGCGCTCCTCGGGATCGTCCAGCTGCTTCAGCGCCTCGGGGCTGTGCTTGAGGAACTCACGGAGTTGAAGCATTGTTGGTGGAGAATTGCCCGCCTTGCGCAGCACCTCGTTGATGTCCTGGCTTCCGTGATCGGCGATCTTCTGGAAGAACCCGTGCATCGACTCGTGGTGCGCAGTGCTCAGCGGGTTCAGCGCGTGCATGCTGACGCGGATCACATCCTCCACACCGCCGTGGGCATCGAGCAGACGGCGGAAGTCACCGGCGAACGGGATCTTCGAGTTGAGGTCGATGTCCACGCTGTTGCCCAGCGTCTTCTTGATGTGGTCGAAGGCCGCCTTCAGGTTGCGCGGGCCGGTCGCGGCCGGGTCGACGGGCGTGGCATCGCGCTTCTGGGTCAACGAGTTGTAGGCGACGTCAGGGTCTTCATTCAGTTCGGACAGGCGCTCGTTGATCGTGTCGAGCGTGGCGCGCGCACCGGGGCTGTCCTCATCGAACAGTGCCTCGGCCGCGCGCTGCAGGCCCTTGTAGTCGCCGGATTCGCGGAGCTGGCCCTGCAGCTCCTCATCACCAGAGCGGGCTTTCTCCACGAAGGCCGCCTTCTTGGCGGCCACGGCTTTTGGGCTTGGGGGTACCTCCGGGAACTCCTGGCCGGCGAGGCGCGGGTCTTGCGGCAGCTCCTTCGCGCCTCGCGCTCGGCGGCCCGGCGGCGACAGTGCACCGGCTGGGCCTTGCAACTCGTCGCGCTGCGGGTTGATCGCGTGCGGCTGTGCACCCTCGATCTCGACCTCCGCGTCGAGGCCTTTGCCCTTTGCCGTGACGGTACCGCTGCCCAGGTCGCGGCCGCCCTGGCGGGCAGGGCCGAACGGGTCGCGCTCAGTTTCAGCCGGGGCCATCGAACCCTGTCGCAGCATCTCTTCTTCGAGTACCTCGATCTCAGACATCAGACGCTCGCGCGTGCGACGTAGCGCCGGTGTGTCCTTGGATGGGTCGCCCAGCTTGTCGAGCTGTTCTTCCAGCTTCGCCACGCGCTTCGTGCGTGGGTCTTTCTCGATCGACAGCGGTTCGTCGTTCGCCGTCTGCCGGCCCAACTCAGTTGAGAATTTACGCTCAGCTTCACGGAGTCGGATCAGTAGCGTCTTTGTCTCGGCCTTCTCCCTGGTGCTCACGCCGGCCACATCGAGCGCATGAAGCATGCGGCTCGCCTCGGTGATGCTATCCCTGAAACCTGCGATGCGGTCGCGCAGCTCGCGCGGCGTCAAGTCACCGAGTGCTTGCTCGTACATCACATCGCGTGCGGTGCTGGGCGCTTCTTTCTGGGCGCGCAGCGCCTCAGTCCGCGCCTCGCCCCAGGTCATGCCGGTCTTCGAAATGATCGTGTCGTCGGGGATGTCCAGCGGCTTACCGATGAAGTCCGTCAGGGCGGCGAGACCATCTACGAAGTAGCGCGCCTCGGAAGTGCGGCGGCCGACAATGTCGGCAGGGATCGTGCGGCCGGCTTCCTGGTCGCGCGCCCGCATCATGTCCGTCAGCTTCACGGCGTCAATGTCGTGACCGACGTCGCCCTTTGTCTGCAGCTTTGCCTTGCTGCGGCTGTAGTTGTGGGAATCATGGCGCACGGTGCCGATCTCGTCGGCGGTGAGCTGCAGGCGGTTCTCGGCGGTCTCGGAGACCAGCATACCGAGGTTGTTGCGGACGTAGTCCTCGGCCGTTGCGTGGGCCTCGGCCAGCGACGGAGGGACCGGATTCTTCCGCTCATCCATCAGCTCGTCGCGCATCTGCAGCAGGCGCTTCTGAGCCTGCGGGTGATCCATGCCGACCTCATCGAAGCTCGCCCAGCGCGCGCCGGCCGGGGCTTTGTCGAGGGCCTGGGCAGCAGCAGACTTGAAGCCCTTCTTGCCCACGGCTGTGGCCGGGTTCTCGTAGACGCTTTGGGAGTGGAACTGCAAACGGGTGCCACCGGCCACCGGCATGTCGGCGGTCTCGCGGGTCGCCGGCGCATCAATCAGCTCGTCGCTCTCGGGGCCGATCACCTTGCGGGTGGGTTCCTCCTGGCCGCGAGCAATCCAGTTCTCCTCGCCGGGCAGCATCTTCTGGGCGGCCTTGAGCACGGCATCGGTCTTGTCGCCGAACAGATC
>DATIDO010000016.1:0-4378 GCA_035456245.1 Polyangiaceae bacterium | reverse complement strand
CAACTATTCGGTCGCGCTGATCAACGGCGAACCTCTCGGACAGAACGGCTTCCCCACCGATCCCAACGCGGCCAAGGACGTCGCTGGCCACATCGGCGCCCAAGCGCAGGCCAGCGAGAAGTTCGGCCTCTCGGGTGGTGTCTCGTTCTACACGGGAACGGGCTTCAGCCCCGGCAAGCTGGCCACCAAGGACTCGATCACCTGGGTCGATCTGAACAACAACAACATCATCGACAACGGCGAAATCCAGGGCGTCGCGGCTACTGCTGCCGTCGCTTCCCAGAACTTCGCGCGCTGGGCGGTCGGCGTCGACGCCGGTGCCGTGCTCGAGACCGGCCTCGGCGTGGGCCGCTTCGGCATCGAAGCCATCGCGGCCTCCAACCTGGATCGCACGGTCATGCCGTCGGATCCGGTCCTCGCTGGTGTGGACTCGCGACAACTCTCGCTGACCGCCAACTTGACTCAGCAGATCGGCAAGTACGCGATCGTGGGTGTCCGCGGCGCCTACTACGATCCGAACTCCGACCTGTTCGAGAACCGCGCCGGGCAGATTGTCCCCGCGACCCAGACCTACTGGGTCGTCTCACCCGTCGCCGGTCTCACACTCGACCACGGGCGCATCGTCGCCCAGTACGACTTCGTCATCGACAAGCTCGGCCGCGATCAGCAGGGCGTGCCCACCGACGCCGCCAACGATCAGTTCACCGTTCGCCTGCAGGTGGATCTATGAGCGCCCTGGCACATCGTGCGCCCATCGGCCTGCTGCTCGCCTTGGCGACCACTGCCTGCTCGGAGCACCCCCTCACCACCGGTCTGACCGAACCGATCTCCGTTCAGGGAGCGCAGTTCGTCGAGGGTGACCTGCCCGGGCTTCCCCCGCTCAGCAGCGAGGACATCGTGAACGGCGTCGAGCCCGAGAAGCCGAGCGCACGTACCCCCGCCATCGAGCTCTCCAACCTGCAGCCCGGGACCCCGGCCGTGCGTTTCTCGGGCCAGGTCACCGACGACGCGCTCTCCATCGGCGTGAAGCTGAAGGGCGAAGGTACCGGCTACTGGCTGCTGCCCTCGCGCGACGTGGACGTCACCGATCCGAACTTCCTGACCTACGACTTCCTCGCCGACTTCCACGAGTTCGTCGAGCCGGGTCCCCACGTCCTCGAGGTCGCCGCCTTCGACGCGGATGGGCACTCGGGCAACAAGGCCGAGACCAACATCTGCCTCGGCTCGCTCATCCCCGACAACGGCAACGCCTGCGAACCAACCAAGCAGCCGCCGGACCTCGTCGTCACGCTCAGCTGGGACGGCCCCGCCGACCTGGACCTGATCGTGGTCACGCCCAGTGGCAAGGTCGTCGACTCGCGCAACCCCAGCACGGCCGATCCCGACGAGGAGGGCGTGGTCGACCCCAACCAACCCGGCGTCGGCAACCTCGAGTTCGACTCGAATCGCGCTTGCGTGATCGACGGCGCCCAGCGCGAGCACCTGGTCTTCCAGACCGTGCCGACGCAGGCCCGCTACCACATCTACGCGAACCTGAACCGCGCCTGCGACACCGACTCCGTCCGCTTCGACCTCACCTACCACGGTCGCGTGCCCGGCAAGGAAGCGGGCACCTTCGACGTCGAGTCCGACGTCAAGCTGACCGGAACGCTGATCGCCGCGCAGGCCAACGGTGGCCGTCAGCTCGGCACCTTCCTCACCGACCTGAAGATTGGCGCCAACTGAGGCCGCCCCGCATTCATCCAACGGAGAAGTCAGAACCATGTTGATCGAACGCCTACTCAAGCTGGCCCTGCTCGGAAGCGAATGGGTCCTCTACCTGTTGCTCGTCCTGTCCGTCGTGTCGTTCTCGACCATGTTCGAGCGATGGATCTACTTCGCGCGTCGCGGCGGCAGCGCCGAGAAGCTGCGCACCGATCTGACCAAGCACTTCGAGGCGGTCGACGTCGAAGGCGCCGAGAAGGTGTTGGCCGAGGACCGCTCCGTGCAGGCCCGTGTGGCCCGCGTGGCGCTGCGCTGGCTGCCTGGTGGCCCGGACGCCCTGGCCGACGCGGTCGACGCCGAGCTGGGTCGGGTACGCGCCGAGCTGGAGAAGGGGCTCAATCTGCTCGGTACGCTGGGCAACAACGCTCCCTTCATCGGCCTCTTCGGCACGGTGCTCGGCGTGATCATCGCCTTCCACGCGCTCGGTGACGCTGGCGGCAACACCAACGCCATGGGCGGCGTGATGGCCGGTATCGCCGAGGCACTCGTCGCCACCGGCGTCGGCCTGTTCGTCGCGCTCCCCGCGGTGGTGGCCTACAACGTCATCCAGAAGAAGATCGGCGACATCGAGTCCGAAGCCGGCTCGCTGGTGAAGCTGGTCAGCGCCCACGCCAAGGCCAACCCCACGCTGATCGAGCGCGCTCGCGCGCTCGAGGAGACGCGTCAGGCCGAGGCACGGCTCGAAGAAGAGGACATCCCCAGCTCGGGATCGCACGACGTGACCAAGCTCGCCGCCAACGGGAAGGGCTGAGCCATGGCCGGATCCATCCAATCGGGCGGGCGTGGCCGGGGCGGCATCGTTGGTATCAACGTCACCCCCTTCGTCGACATCGCGCTGGTTCTGCTCCTGATCATGATGGTCTCGTCGACCTACATCGTTTCGCAGTCGCTGAAGGTCGAGCTGCCCAAGACGGCGTCGTCGGACGAGAGCGTGTCGCGCACCTACGTCGTGACCATCCACAAGGATGGCCAGTACGACTTCAACCAGCAGCCGGTCGATCAGGCGGGGCTCGAGCGCGAGCTGAAGGCAGCCAAATCGTCGGGCGAAGTGAGCCTGGTGATCAGCGCCGACGCGGCCGCCATGCACGGCAAGGTCGTGGGCGTCATCGACACGGCCAAGGTGCTCGGCATCACCAAATTCGCCATCAACGTAGAACGCTCCAAGTAAGCGCCCTCATGTCCGCTCGTCCATTCATCATCGGCGGTAGCCTCCTTGCGCACGGCGCGCTCGTCTACACCCTGGGTGAGATCCGGGTGGAGGAGGCGCGCGCTTCGACCTCGATCGAGGTGGTCGAGACGCCGCAGGAGAAGCCCAAGCCGCCGCCCGTCCCCGTCGACGAGCCTCCGCCCGACAAGGCTCCCCCGCAGCGCTCGCGCAACACCAAGCCGGCCGAGGCCCCGCCTCCCGACGCTCCGCAGCCCAGCAGCGCCCCACTTTCCGATCTGCCCGACTTCGGCCTGGACCTGAGCGGCGGCAGCGGAGCCGGCGGCTTCGCGGTCGCGCAAGGCACGGGCCCACTGACGGCTCGTCCCAAGGCAGCCCCGGTTCAGAAGACCTTGAGCCAGGCGCCCGCGCCCACGCCGGCTGCGGACACCTGCGCCGAGCCTGCTGCCAAGCCCAAGCTGGTGAGCGCGCCCCAACCCGCCTACACGGACGCGGCACGCGCCGCTGGTGTCGAGGGCAAGGTCCGCTTGCAACTCACCGTCGACGAGACGGGCAAGGTCGTCGACGCCAAAGTCGTCGCCGGCCTCGGTCACGGGCTCGACGAGGCCGCTCTGTCGGCCGCCCGCGCCATCGTGTTCGAAGGCGCCGTGCGCTGCGGCAAGCCCTCCCGATCCACCGTCAACTTCGCCTTCCGCTTCTCCGCTTCTTGAAGACCACCACCATGCCCCGCCTGCGGCACGCCGCGCTCGCACTGCTCCTCAGCTCGTTCGCGGCGCCCTCACCCGCCCACGCTCAGACTCGCCCGGGCACCAGCCCGGCGCGTCCACGGCTGACCAAGCCCCCCGAGCTGCTCGAGTTCGTCGAGGCCACCTACCCCGAGAGCGAGGCTGCCTCGGGGCGCACGGCCACGGTCGTCTTGCAGCTCGCCATCGCCGCCGATGGAACGGTGAGCGAGGCCGCCGTGCTCGAATCGGCCGGCGCCGCCTTCGACTCCGCTGCGCTCGATGCCGTTCGCCGCTTCAAGTTCAGCCCCGCGGAGATCGACGACAAGCCAGCGCCGGTCAAGATCACCTACCGCTACCAGTTCACGCAAAAGGTCGTGGCGCCCACGACCGGCGGCTTCCACGGCGCCGTGGTCGCCAAGGGCAGCGGCGCGCCGCTGGTTGGTGTCACCGTCGAAATCGCAGGCGTCGGCAGCCAGGTGACCGACGCGAATGGCGCCTTTGCTTTCGACGAGCTCCCCCCGGGCCCCGTGCGCGTGAGCCTGTCACGAGAAGACCTGACCACGCTGCAGACCGAAGAGACGGTCGAGGTCGGGCACACTTTGGAGGCCCGCTACGACGTCGAGCTGCCGAGCGCGGCGGACGCCGAAAGCGAAGAGGAAAAGGACGACTTCGAGGTCGTGGTCCGCGCTCCGCGCCTGGTCAAGCAGGTGGTGAGTACCGAGGT
>DATIDO010000015.1:0-3869 GCA_035456245.1 Polyangiaceae bacterium | reverse complement strand
GTGGATGTAGTAGAGGTCGTGCTCGAGGCGCTTCTCCATCTTGTGGAGCGTCTCGGTCTCGCCGCGCCAACCGTTCACTTGAGCCCAGCCGGTGATGCCGGGCTTCACCTTGTGGCGCAGCATGTAGCGATGGATCTTGCTGCGGTAGATCTCGTTGTGCGCCACCGCGTGCGGGCGCGGCCCGACGATCGACATGTGACCGGCCAGCACGTTGAAGAACTGTGGCAGCTCGTCGAGCGAGGTCCGACGCAGGAAGGCACCGAGCCGGGTGATGCGAGCATCGCCCGCCGTGGCCTGCCGCACGTCACCGCCATCCTCCATCACGCTCATGGTCCTGAACTTGATGACCGGGATCTCGTTGCCGTGGAGACCATAGCGGCGCTGCACGAAGAAGACGGGGCCCGGTGAGGTCAGCTTCACCGCGAAGGCGATGATGGCCATGGGGATGGCGATCAGCATCAGGATCAGCGTGCCCAGGACGATGTCCTCGAAGCGCTTGACCCAGCCCCCCAGACCCTGGAAGGGCGTGTCCAGAATCGACACCACCGGCACGTCACCCACCATCGACCACTGCGAATGCAGCATGTCGAAGACGAAGAAGTCGCCGACCACGAGCACGGAGGCCGTGGTGTCGGAGAGCCGCTGGACCAACTCGCTGATGCGCGACTCGGCGCGCAGCGGCAGGGCGATGTAGACGTAGTCGATCTTCTCGCGGATGACGTCGCGAATCAGCTCGTCGGTGCCACCGCGGAACTCGACGTCGGTGCCCTCGATCACCTGACGGCGCGACGGGATGCGATCGTCGTAGAAGCCGGCGAGGCGAAAGCCCGCCACCGGATCGTTCATCTGCTCGGTCAGCTTCTGCGCTGCCCGGGTCATGCCGACGATGACGACCGAGCGGGAGTTGCGGCCGTTGCGCCGCAGTTCCTGCAACACGAAACGGATGACCAGGCGAAACACGATCATCAGGTTCGGGGTGACCAGGAACCAACCGAAGGTGATGACGCGGGAATGGTCCTCGGAACGTTTCGTGGCGAAGGCCACGAGCAAGAGCACCATGGCCGTGACGGTCCAGGTGGACACGACCGTCGCCAGCTCCCGGATGGCCGGCAAGCCGCGCCACGCGCGGTAGAGCCCGTTGAACTCGGCCACCAGGTAGTGGGTGATGACCGCGGCGCAGGCCGCGATGGTCTCCCGGTCACTCCACGGCTCGTGGTAGGCGCGCGTCATCAGGACCAGCGCGACGACGATCAGAGCCGAGTCGCAGAGCCGTTGCCCCGAGTTGATCACCGACGCGTAGTTCCGCAGGACTCCGTCTCGTACTTTGCCCTGATCAGCCATGACGTCCCCGTGTCTCCGTCGCGTGGGTCCAAGTGGATTCAGAACCTCACACCAACAGAGTGCCGTCCATGAGTATCCGTCAGACGACATGGCGGTAAATCTTCTTTTTCGGGCCGACTGCTCGACGAATTTCCCCAAGTGAACACGCCGGGGAAACAATCGTGGGTCATCGCCCGGACTCAGCGAGGCTCGGCGGCTAGCGGGATCGGGCTGGTCGCAAATGACCCAGGTGAATCGCCGCGAACCACCGGTGCAGACAGGCTGGAGCCGGTGGGCCAAATCCAGCCCGGATCGAATCGATCGCGGTGCGGACGGCCGCTCAGCCGACGGCCGGCGGAGTGAATGACCAGTCCCCGGGATCGGCCGGCGGCGGGATGGTGCCGTCACCCAGTTGCTCGAGGAAGTCGAGGATGCGGTCTCGTTGGGCGCGCGCGTCGGCCCGACCCAGCTCGATCAGCTCGCGCGCGTACCCTCCGTCGAACAACAGATAGCTGGCCAGATCGGCCTCGCTGCCCGAGTCGAGCCAACCGATCAGTCGACGGGTGAGCGCCGAGTTGGTGCGGATGCGGTTCTTGCGCAGGTACTCGCCGCCGATGGCGCCCAGTGCGACCGACGGTCGCACGATCAGCAACTCGGCAGGCTGAACCACGCGGCCGCCGCGCGTCGCCGCGGCCTGGTTGAGACGAGTCGCGAAGTCTTCGCCGAAGGCCGCCTCACCGCTGGCCAACAGATCGTTGACGAGAGTCACCTGCCCCAGATCGTTGTCGAGGTGGTCGAGCAGCAGGGCGTTCATGATCTTGCCGACCACGAAGGCGGTCGTCGGCTCGGCCGTCGACTGATCGGGCAAGACGCCACGCATGGCGCGCGAGGTGCCCACCACGAAGACATGCGTCGCGCCCAAGCGAAGCGCCGGGGCAATCGGCGTGTTGTGACGCAGGCCGCCGTCCATGTAGAGCTGCTTGCCCACGCGCACGGCCGGGAAGAGCAGCGGGATGGAGGCCGAGGCCAACACGTGCTGCGGACCGATGCGTTCGCTGCGGATCAGCGTGCGCGGTGGCGCGTGCGTGGGCAGGCTGGTGCTCGGCGCCGTCTGCATGAACAACACCGTGCGCCCCGAGTAGACCTCGGTGCAGGTGATCGACAGCGCACGCAGCTGGCCGGCGCGCAGGTTGCGGCCGATGCGAGGCCAGGGGATCTCGCGCCCAATCAGCTGAGCCAGCGGTGTGACGTCGACGAGCCCGGTGATGCCGCCGTGGCGGAACACGCCGGCCAGAGCGCGCGCCTGGCGCCAGCCGAAGCCGAGCACCCGATCCAGCTCCAGGTTGGCCCAGAGCTCCACCAGGCGATCCACGCCGAAGCGCGCGTCGTCCAGGTGGGCGGCCAAGAACGCGGAGTTCACGGCGCCCACGCTGGTGCCGCAGATGACGTCCAAGAGCAGCGGGCGCGAGCGCAGACGGCGCAGCTCGTCGAACACGTACGAGAGCACGCCCACCTCGTAGGCGCCGCGCGCGCCACCGCCCGACAGGACGAGCGCCAGCCGGTGCGGGCGGCCGCTCATTCCGGACCTCCGACGGGGAAAACGACCGCGCCGCCACCCCCCGAGCTCACCGCGCGCAACAGGCTGACCACCGGCGGCCGCTCCAAGAACGCGCGCCACAGGCCCGGATCGCGCAGACCGTCGGCGCGCTCCTGGACGAACTGGGCGGCTCGGCGCCGCATCTCGGTCGCCTGAGGCGAGCCAGCGCGCTCCAGCGCCTCGCAGGCCAGCGCGCGCGTCTGCAGCGAGTACTCCGAGCCCTGAATGGCCTCGATGGCACCCAGGGCCGTGGTGGCCAGCAGGATGCCGGTGTGCGACTCGCCTACCTCGACGCGCGCGATGGCCTCGATGGCCATGGCGAAGAAATGGAAGGCCGCGTAGGCCTGAGCCTCGGCCGCCTGACGCGCCTCTTGAGCGCGATGAACGGCCTCTTGAGCGCGGCCGCGAGCGCGCGCCAACAGCGCGCGCAGCAGGCGCTCGTGGATGGCATCGTAGCGGCTCTCGGTCACCTGGATGAGCGCGGCCGCGTCACCCACCAGGGTGATCGCCTCGTCCACGCTGCCGCGCTCGATCAGCACCTCGGCCATGGCCAAGAGCGTGTCGGCGCGCGAATCGCGCTCGCCGTAGCGCTCGTGGGCTTCCCGAGCGCGCCGCAGGTAGTCGAGGCCGCGCTCGTGGTTGCCCGCGCCGGCGAAGCACAGGCCGATGTTGGCCAAGGTCTTGGCGATCTGGAAGCGACCGCCGATGGCCATGTCGATCTGCATGGCTTCGTGCGCGAGCGTGACGCCGTCCTCGTAGCGCCCCAGCACGTAGAGCGAGAACGACAGGGAACTCTTGGCGCGAGCCTCCATACGGCGCGCGCCGACTTGCTGGAAGACGGCGATCGATTCGGCGTAGGCGTCGAGCGCCTCGACCACGCGACCGACGCGGCGCAGCAGCGTCCCCTTGGCGCGCAGCACCTCGGCACGCAGACGAGCCGTGACGTCGGGGT
>DATIDO010000014.1:0-2282 GCA_035456245.1 Polyangiaceae bacterium | reverse complement strand
ACCTCGGTCCCCGTGCCCCTCGCTCAGCTGGTCGCACGCCTACTGGAGAAGGCCCCCGAGGCACGCCCAGCCAGCGCGCTGGAACTCGCCGACGAGCTCTCGCGCATCGGCAGTGAGCTCGGCTACGGCTGGCCCATCTCTCCCACCAGCGCCGGTCTACGCGCCCAGCGCGGCTCGCACCCGGACACGTCGGTACGGAAGCTCGGCTTGGGTTCACGCGTCGCCACGCTGTGGGTACCCGGCCTGGCCTTGCTGGTCGGCTTGGGCTTGGGTGGCTTCTTCATGCTGCGTGCACTTCGCCACGACTCGGGGGCAGCCTCCGAGCCCAGCGCCGATCCATTGGAGCAGATCGAAGTCGAGGCTCGCGCCGGCGACCGCGACGCGCTCGGCGAGCTTCGCCGACTCCTCGAAACGGAGAAGAGCCGGCCCATGACGGGTCGCCCCGCCGCCGAGCTGGCAGAGGCCCGAGCGCGCTCCTCGGGGCGCTATCTGGCGCTGGGCCGAGGCTACTCCGTGATCAAGCACTACCCGGCGGCGCTCGACGCGTACCGCGCCGCCGTCGAGGCCGATCCGCACCTCGCGGAGGAGCCCGATTTGCTCGTCGACGTGCGCGTGGCTCTCGAACAGCGCGACGCCACGGAGAGTGGCATCGACTTCGCCCTCGGTTCGCTGGGTGCCGCCGGCGCCGACTTGGTCTTCGACGTCTGGCAGGATGGCCGAGGGAAGCCCGGCATGACGCCGGTCGTGGCCCGGGCTCAGAAGCGCATCAAGGATCGAGAATTCCGCGCGCTGGCCACCCCTCCGCTCCAGTTCGCCCTCGATCTCGAGCGAGCTCAGGCTTGCGCCGAGTATCGCGCGCTCCTGCCCGAGGCCATCCTGTACGCCGACCAGCGCAGCGCGCAGAAGCTGGAGGCCCTGCGGGTCAGAACGGGCTGCGGCTCGACGCGACATCAGGATTGCTTCGTCTGCCTGCGCGCCGCCGACGTGCCGCTCGAGGCTGCCATCAACGCGGCCAATTCACGCCCTCCGCCCAAGTTCCTCGGCGCCGAGTGAACGAAACGACGGCGGCCCGGAGTTTCCTCCGGGCCGCTTGGCCGTCACTCGAGAGCTTCCGTCTCTACATCAGGCGGGCCGGCCGCTGGGGGCGCGCTTGGGGCCGCAGGCGCCCTTCTTGTCGCCGTGGTCGCCCTCGTGCTTTCCGTGACCGCGGTGTTTGGGCAGCTCGTCGGCCGAGAGCACGCCGTCCTTGTTCGCGTCCATCTTCGCGAAGCGGGCGTCGGCCTGAGCTTGAGCTTCTGCCTTGGTTACCTTGCCGTCCTTGTTGGTGTCGGCCTCGGTGAAGGGATCGTGCCCGGGGCCGTGCTTCTCGCCCGCCTTGGCCTGGAAGGCAGCCTTCAGCTCGTCCTTGGACAGCGCGCCGTCCTTGTTCGCGTCGATGGCCGTGAAGCGCTCGTTCGGCATGTCGGCGACTTCACTGCGCTCCAGCTTGCCGTTCTTGTTGGTGTCCTTCTTGGCGAAGCGCTCGTCGGCGTGCGCCTGGAAGTCACCGCGCTTGGCGTCGGCCTCGGCGCGGGTGATCACGCCATCCTTGTTGGTGTCGAAGCGTTCGAAGAAGCCGTTGGCTCCGGCGCGAGCTTCTTCCTTGGTGATCTTCCCATCCTGGTTGGTGTCCAGGTGGGCCATCCCCGGGCCATGTCCGTGTCCGTGAGCAAAGGCGCTGGCGGCGGCGGTCGTGGCGACGAACAGGACGGCGGAAATGGCGGCAAACTTCATGGGGATACTTCTCTTTCTGCCCAGTGGGCTCGTTTCATGAGGTTCAACGGCGCCCAGCCGGGATTCCGTCGCGGCCCTTCGAAAAAAAGTGCCGTCCGGACAATATCCAGTCATTTCCGCCGGTTGGCGGGGCGCCGTTCAGCCTTCGCCCGACTTCTTGGAGTTCTGGGCGTCGTCCGGCTGCCCCAAACAGAACGACTGCCACTGGTGGCGCAACGTGGTGGACGCACGCAGCTCCGGCACCGTAGCGCCCGCCATGCTCACGCCAGTCAAGAACGCCGCACGCTTCTGCGCGTCCTCCGGCAGGGCCCCCGCCTGCTTCTCGGCCACGCGCTCCAAACGGCCGAGTAGCTCTCTGGCCTCGAGTCGCACCTCGCGGAGCTCGCGCGTGTTCATGTGCGGGCGCGCGTCCTTGGCGGAAGGGAACAGCAGATCGAAGCGGGCAGAACTCTCTTGCGCCACGCGCACCGGCACGTCGAGCGCCTCCTCCACCGTCTCGGCGGTGGCGA
>DATIDO010000013.1:0-3362 GCA_035456245.1 Polyangiaceae bacterium | reverse complement strand
CCGGGCTCTACGACGATCACTTCGCACCCAAGCCTGCCTACTACGCTCTGCTCGACGTGCTCGAGGAGTACTACGACGGACCCGCCTGCGACTTCTTGCCGGCCACCCGCTACGCCAAGGTCGGCGGCGGGGAGACGACGGTGCAGACCAACTTCTTCAACGAGGCGAGCGGCGTCGTCACGTTGAGCGAGCTGAACTCCTTCGCGCTCTACTTCTTCAACACTCCGTATCCCGGCCACTACAGCCTGGATCTGCAGATCGAGCACGATCAGCCCTCACCCATCACGTTGCAGGCGACGGTCGACGGTGGCCACGCGGAAGCGATCACCTTGAACCCCAACGCACCCGACGGCAGCACGGAGACGATCACCTTCTACGCCGAGCCGATCCAGCTCGAGCGAGGTGCTCGGGTGGTGCAGGTGAAGCTCACGGACGAGGCGTATTCCTGCGGTGGTACCTACTCCGACGCCTGTGACGGCAACGGTATCCTGCGCGGCATCCGGCTGCGCCGGGTCGGCGACTAGCTGCCTTCAGTGCACCAGCGTCAGCCTGGCTTCAGTGCACCAGCGACTAGCTGCCTTCAGTGCACCAGCGTCAGCAGTCCGGGTCGATACGGTAGCTGTCCGTAGTCGCCTCCCACCGCGGGGTTTCTGCCTTGGTAGAGCAGGCGCAGGTTGCAGACGTCGATCTCCTTCTTCTCGGACGGATCGTCGCGGACCAGATCGCCGTGGCTGATGTCGTCGGTCCACTTGCCGCCGGGGAAGGTGACGTTGTTGCCTCCGGCGAACGGCGTCGCCCGGGTGGACGCCTGCGGCATGGCCGTCCAGCTGCCGCCCAGACTGGTGGCCGTGAAGGCGCGGAAGTAGCGGGGGCCGCCATCGCCGGCCTCGACGAGCATCAGGTACTTTTGCTCGCCCTTGATCTTGTAGACCTCGACCGCCTCGAACAGCTTGAACTTCTCGTCCTGCATGATGGCGGCGGCGTTGGTGAAGGTCCCGGGGAAGGAGCCGATCGGCAGCGAGCCCCGGTAGATCACGCCGTTGTCGCCGGCGAAGAAGAGGTAGCAGGTGGTGTCGTCGCAGATGATGGTCTGATCGATGGGGCCGGTGCCTGCTGGGCCTCCCACGGTCGGATCGTTGCCGAGCAGGTTGCTGGCCGCGCTCCACGATGCCGGATTGGAGGGGTTCGTGCTGGTCGCGTACTTGAAGCCCCACTGGTAGCTGAGCACCCACAGGTTCTTGGGCGCGAAGTACATGATCTGGGGGGCCACCATGCCGCCCTTGAAGGTTTGGCTGGCGGCGCCCATCTCGGCGAAGTCGTCGAACTGCAGAAAGACGCCCTGCCACGAGCGGTTCGGCTGACCCTCGGCGACGTCGTTGAACACGGTCGCGTAGACGACGTAGTGGTCGTCGTGACGCGCGACGGAGAAGTCCTTCATCGATACCCAATTGGCGCCAGCCGGCGACTTCGGTTGGGCCAACACGCCCGACGAGGTCCAGCTGAACGTCGCCGGAAGCGGGCAGTTCGCAGCGCCTCCCGTGCCGTCACTGCCGCCAGTCCCGCCTATTGCGCCGCCGGTGCCACCTGTTGCACCTCCCGTGCCGTCACCGCCGCCGGTCCCTCCGACGGCGCCGCCCGCGCCACCCACTGCGCCGGCACCACCCGAGGCCCCCGGCAAGCCCCCGCCCGCCGTGTCGCTCCCCACGTCGCTGTCGGCTGACGTGTCGCCATCGGGCGCGCTCCCGTCACCCGAGCAGCCGTACGTCCCCACGAGTGCGAGCGCCCCGAGCGCCGCGCCCAACCAACATTTCGGTCGTTGCATGACTTCCTGCTTCCTCCGCTCGGTACGGCGCACGCTCAATGCGACATCACCAAGGTTACGATGCTGCGCGGCGCAATCGAGGCCAGCGTGGCGTAGCGCCCCGTCTCGGTGACCGGCGTGGCAGCGCGATTCTGCGAGCGTGAGGTGGCGTAGGCCTCGACCCCGAGCAGCTTGGCGGGCCCCTCGACGATCACCTCGTCGTAGGTGGTCGTCGTGCGGTTCAAGAGCACGACGACGGTCTCGTTTTCGCGCCGATAAGCGGTGATCTCCAGGCCGCTCAGCGTATCGCCGGCCTCCACGTCCACGCGCGTCGCGCCGGGGCGTACGAACTTGGCGTAGTGGGAGAATGCCCAGCCGCGCTTGAGGATTTGTCCCTTGGTGGTGCCGAAGTTCGCATCACCGTCACCCATGAACGAGTAGTAGCGGCGGCCCCACCACCAGATGAACGCGCTCCAATCGATGGTCATGGCCCGATGGACCGAGCGCAGCACCTGATCCATCGTCTCGTCCCAGACGGCCTGGTTGTCGCCACCCCAGATGGCCGCACCCGAGCCATCGGCCTCGTGCGTGAGCCACTCGGTCATCCACTGCGGCTTGCCCTTCTCCCGCGCCAGTGGGTACGCGGTGAACTTGCCGGCGGGCTCGGCGCCGTACAGGTGCCCGCCGACCAGATCGATGTTCTGCACCGCGACGGCGTCGTTGAGCGTCGGATCGGTGTAGGAGCGGGTGAACTGGAGCGATTCGGCGATCAGGATGCGGGGGCCGACGATCGCGGGTGCGTTGTTCTTGACGAAATTCAGCAGCTCGCTGCCGGTCCAATCGCACGAGTCGTAGTCGGGGTGCCAGTCGGGCTCGTTCTGCACCGAGACGACGTCGATGGTGACGCCTTGGCCGGCCATGTACCCGACGTAGCCGTTGAGGTGCGACGCGTAGTCGTCGTAGTAGTCGGTGAGCAGCTTGCCCCCGCCCGTGGTGCTGTTGTTGCTCTTCATCGCGGCAGGAGGCGACCAGGGGGAGGCCAGAATGCTGACGTCGCTGCCGTACGACTTGGCCTCTTTCAGGTTGGCGACGGCGTAGGCCCATTTGGCGCGGGCTGGCTCGATGATGGTGCGCACGATCGACAGGCCCAGCTGGTCGTCGCCGAGGCCCACCCATTTGTGGATCTCGTCGCTGGTGAGCATGCCCGCGGCGCTCCCCACCCACATGGGCAGGGCCGCACCGAAGCCGTCGATGCGCTGGTGCGTCGCGCTGGAGTCGATCACGAGGTCCGCATCGAGCACCGGCTCGGGTTCACTGCTTCCGCCGCTGCCGCCCCCCGTCGAGGCTCCCGCAGCGCCTCCCGAGGTGCCGACTGCACCGCCGCTGCCAGTATTGCCGCCGCCGGTCCCGCCGCTGTCGGGGGTCCCCGTATCGGGCTCTCCCTGATCGACGTCGCCCGAATCGAGGGTCGAGACCTCTCCGCAGGCAGCCACAGCGAGCGCCCCGAGCAACGGAACGAAGAACGAGAAGGGAGTGCGAGTTGCCATCTGGTCTCGCTGGG
>DATIDO010000012.1:0-12853 GCA_035456245.1 Polyangiaceae bacterium | reverse complement strand
CAAATACCGGGATATTTCGGCGGTTCCACCCGGCGTGCGCCAGTCCACCAGCACGTTGCGGCCGCGCGCCAGCATGTACTGCCGAAAGCCCAGCCCGAACTCGTAGCGGACCGCCTCGTTGTGAGGCGAGAGCACCACCAGGCGCTCGGCGTGGGCGGGAGGCTCTGCGTCGCTCGGGCGCAGCAGGAAGGGCAGGACGACCAACGCGCTCAACAGGCCCGCGGTGGACCAGAGGCCGATGTCGCTGCCCCGGGTCTTCATGGCTCGGCCTCGAGCAGCACCACGTCCGCGGGCGCGACTCCCCAGAAGATCGGCTGCCCCACCTCGTAGTCGCTGGGGCGGCCGTTCAGCTGGAAGCTGCGCAGGCGCAGCGGGCCACTGCCGAGCGCCAGCTCGCAGAGCTCACCCAAGAAGCAGCTGCCTTGGACATTGCCGGGGAGCTGCGCCAGCCCCTCGGGCGCTCCGCGCACCACCAGGCACTCGGGCCGAATCGAGGTGCGCAGTCGGGCACCGACCCGGGCCAGCGCGCTCGGCGCGGCTCGCACGACGTGCTCACCGACACGCAAGACGACGTGGTCCGATTCGACGGCCTCCACCGTGCAGTCGAGCAGGTTCGTCTCGCCCAGGAAGGTGGCCACCGCCGCGGTCGCCGGTCGCCGGTAAATCTCGTGCGGCTGGCCCAGCTGTTCCAGGCGGCCCTTTCGCATCACGGCGATGCGATCCGCGACGGCCATGGCCTCTTTTTGATCGTGGGTGACGTAGAGGGTGGTCAGGCCGTTGTCCTTGCAGACGCGGCGAATTTCCTCGCGCATGTCCTGGCGGAGCGAGGCGTCGAGGTTGGAGAGCGGCTCGTCGAGCAGCAGGCACTGGGGGCGCGTGACCAGCGCGCGGGCCAGCGCGACCCGTTGTTGTTCTCCGCCCGAGAGCTCGTCGACGCGGCGCTCGGCGTACCCCGTCATGCGCATGTCGAAGAGCGCGCGCTTCACCAGTCCGGGGATCTCGGCCTTGGGCGTGCGCCGTTCACGCAGACCGAAGGCGACGTTCTCGCCCACGCTGAGGTGAGGGAACAGGGCGAAGCTCTGGAAAACCATGCCGATCTGGCGCTCGTCCGGGCCCAGGCGGGTGACATCCTGACCGTCGAAGCGCACGAGGCCACTCGTGGGGCGCACGAAGCCAGCCACGCTGCGCAGCAGGGTGCTCTTGCCGCAACCGCTCGGGCCGAGCAGCAAGAGCAACTCACCGGGCTCCACGTCGAGCGACACGCCGTCCAGCGCGACGGTGGAGCCGAAGCGCACGCCGAGCGACTCGATGGTGATGCGGACCTGCGGCAAGCGTCGACCTCTGGGCCAAGCAAAGCGGACGCCGGCCCGGGGTTCAAGGCTACGACTGTGATAGCCTATCAGGTCGCTCCTCATCCGCCGTCATGACAGATCCGATCGAACCCCTCTTCGGCCTGCCCGCCCGAGAACTCTTCGAGTCAGGTCAGTTTCGCCTGGCCGCCGGCCCGCTCGACCGACTGCCCGCGTTCACTCGTTCGCCGCTGCTCGAGAGCCTGGAGACGTTCGTCGCCAGCTATTCCGGGGCGATGGATATCGCCAACGGTGACGGCCGTCGCGGACTCCAAGCCCCGGTCCAGAACCTCCACCCGCGTGCCTTGCTCGAGCTGGGCCTGACCATCTACTTTCGCGACGCGCTCAAGTTCCTCCCCGAGGCCAAGCCGTTCCTCGACGCGTTGGAGAATGCGCTCGGCCTGCCCCCGTGCGTAGGTCTCAGCGTGTTCGGCAACGCGCGTTCGAGCGGGCTGCCGGTTCACCACGATCCCCAGGATCAGCTGCTCATCCACCTGCGGGGCAAGAAGCGTTTCCGCCACGCGCCCGCCACGCGTCGCTGGCCGGCCATCTCGCACACGCCGTCGACCTCGAGCCGCACCGAGTTCGGCTCGGTCTATCTCGAGCAGCTCCCGCCCGAGCTGGAGGCCCTGTACGCCTCCATGCAGGAGGTGACGCTCGAGCCAGGCTCCGTCGCCTACCTGCCCGCTGGGCTCTGGCACTCGACCGAGGCGCTGGATGGGTCCTGCCTGTCCGTGTCGATCGCCGTCCGTGCGCCCACCCACTGGAGCCTCCTGGAGCACGCGCTGCGCCACTACGTGCTGCAGTCCGAGGACTGGCGGAGGCCTGCCTATGGTCTGGTGGGCAGCGAGCAGGAGCGCGCAGCCAGCGAACGACTGCTGGGCGAGCTGCTGTCGAAGCTGGGCGAGCGCTGGCCCGCCCTCGGGCCCGAGCAGCTGCGAGCATCCTGGCTGGGGCGCCTGGCTGTGGAGGCCAAGGCCGGTGACGGCAAGGACTACGCGCGTGAGGCCTGCAGCGTGACGACACGCTTCGTCCGGGTTCCTCAGGCGCGGGTGACGCTCGAGACGCCCTCGGCCGACAGAATTCACTGCTTCGTCGAGCGGCTCGTCGCCGATCAAGCTCCGCAGCGTGCCGAGCTGCGCTTCAACGCTCACGCCCGACCGCTGTTCGAGTTCGTCGTGGCGGCGCAGGGGGGGCTGTCCGCGGCCGCCCTGGCCGAGGAGTTCGGCGACTACGCCGAGGACGACATCCTGGCCTTCTTGCTCGACTTGACCGGCGCGGGCCTGGTGCGCCCGCTGCTCGCCCCCGATTGGTTTGCCGGCCCCAGGGCGCCGCGCTAGCTTGGCTAGGTCATGCGGACCAAGAAGACTCTCAGCATCGGGTGCGTGCTGATCGTGGGCGCGACCGCCACGAACGGTTGCTACGTGACGGGGGACGTCGCCGACGACGGCTCGGGCGGGGTGCCTTCGGGTGGCTCGACCGGCGACGTGGGTAGTGGCGGCCGGCTGGGCACCGGCGGTTACATCGGGATTGGCGGTAGCCCGGTGGGAGTGCCTCCGTACTACGGCGGGACGAACGGCGCGGGCGCGCCCAACGGCGGCGACGAGTCGCAGTAAGCCCACGCGCCGGGCGCGACCGACGCGAGAGTGAAGAGTCGCGGCGAGCGCGGCCGAAGCGAGAATCGCCCCGGTGGCTCGCTCGGCCTGGGGTGGAGCAGTTGGACCGGGGCCCGCTCGAGCGGACCCCAGCGATTACTGCTGCTGTCCGCTCGTCACCACGAACTCGACGCGGCGATTCTTGGAGCGCCCCTCGTTCGTGCCGTTCGTGTCGATGGGCTTGTCGGGGCCGAAGCCCTGCGAGGTGAGGCGCGAGGCGCTCACGCCCTGGTCGGAGATGTACTTCACGACCGAGGCGGCGCGATCCTGGCTCAGCTTCACGTTCTTGTCGTGGATGCCCTTCGAGTCCGTGTGGCCTTGGACCTCGATGGTCAGCTCGGGCTGGGCCTTCATCAGCAGCACGATCTCGTCGAGGATCGGGAAGCTGGTGGCGCGGATCTTGGCGTTGCCCGACTCGAACTCGACCGACTTGAGGATCTGCACGTGACCGTCATCGGTCACCTTGGTCAGCGTCGGGCAGCCGTTGAGGCTGGCGTCGGCGTTGGCCGGACCGACCTCCTCGGGACACGCGTCCTTCACATCGGGGACCTTGTCGTTGTCGTTGTCCTCTTCGGGGCAGCCGTCCTTGTCGGCCAATCCGTCGAAGTCTTCGGCCTCGTTCGGGCACTTGTCGAGCGAGTCCGGGATGCCGTCGTTGTCGGCGTCGGGAGCCTTGGGGCAGCCGTCGCTCTCCTTGGGAGCCAGGCCGTCTTCCTTGTCGTTCGGGCAGTGATCGATGGCGTCGGGGTAGCCGTCACCGTCGCTGTCCTCGTCGTAGTGCTCGGGACGCGAGACGATCACCTTGGGCGGGGGCGCCGGAGCGTCCACGTCCTTCATGTTGAGGTACATGCCGATGCTGGCCATGAGCCGCACGTCGGCCGAGCCGTAGCCGGCGGAGAGGCGCGTGCCACCACCGAGGTTGGCGAAAACGCGCTTCTTCTGGTCGAGCAGGAAGCGCCCCTGCGCCATCCACTCCAGCGTGGTGTTCTGACCGTTGAAGAACGTGTTCTGGCCGCTGACGCTCTCCATGCCGGTGCTGCCCCAGAGCTCGACGCCCAGGCGCACCTTGTCGTCGCGCAGCGGCAAGAAGCCGCCGAGCGCCCAGCGCAATTCGTTGCCGATGTAGAGCGAACCCTCGGGGCCACCGATGCTGCCGTTCGGCTTGAAGTGCGGGCCGATGTGACCGGTGAGGAAGAAGTCGCCGAAGTCGTGCTCGACCGAACCGAACAACAGCGCCGTGGCGCCGCGGTCACCACCGAAAGCCGTCTCGGTACCGGTGGGGATGGTGAAGCCAGCCACGCCGCCGATCGAGGTCTTCTTGTCGCTGCTCTCCCAGATGACGACGCGGCTATCGATGCGAGCATCGCCGACGGCGCCGTGGGTTCCGGTCATGCCGCCGGTGCCGACGCCGGCCGAGACCGGATCGGCGCCCGTCCACTGGCCCGGAACGAAGGGCATCATCAGGTTGAAGCCGACGCGGCCCAGGATCTCGATGCCGACCGACGGGTAGAGCAGGATCTGCCCCTGGACGGGGTCCTCCATGTCACGCTTCACGGCCGGATCGAGCGTGACCGCATCTTTGCGCAGGGGGTTCAGGGCGAAACCGAGCCCCATGTTGCCGTAGAAGCGCGTCTCCTGGCCCATTCGCGGCCGAAAGACCATGAAACCATCGTCGGGTGCACCGGACGGCTGCGCGCGATCCAAGGTGAAAAGCTGAGCTTGGGCCCCGGCGCGACTGCTCAGACTCAGCGCGAGCGAGCCAGCGAGTACTCCAACTCCCAGTGCTCGCTTCGATTTCCCCAGGCTCCGGCCGATTGTCCTCGCTGCTTCCACGATGCGGCACGGTACAACGAAGGTTCCGACCCGACCAAGCTTCCGGAGCACCGCGGAGGCTGCGGTAGCGGTATCTCGACGGCGCGTGAGTGACGTGGCGTTACTGAACCCGCGAATCTTGCGGAGAAATGGCCCACGGAGCTGCTCCGATGTAGGCTACTATCTCCCAAACCCGCGACGACACTCGGTTTTCCGTGATATGGAGAAGGCGGACATGTCTTTTGCTTTCCGTGCGCCACGCCCTGGACCGGGGATGAGGCGGCGATGGCTCACGCTGGGGGTGGCATCGATTGGTTCGGTGCTGTTCGTTGGGGGGTGCCTGACGCCCGACTTCGAATTCGGTGACCCGCCCGTGGCCGACGGTGGTGGGGCGCCGCCGCTGCCTGCCCACTGCAGCAACGGCAACGTCGACACGAGCGAGGGCGAGACCGATCAGGATTGCGGCGGCCCCTGCGATCCTTGCGACGACGGCAAGATCTGTCTGGTCAACCGCGACTGCTCGAGCAGCAATTGCTCCGAGGGTGTCTGCCTGCGCGAGGGCACCTGCGAGGACGGCCTGGCCAACGGTGGCGAGTCGGACGAAGACTGCGGAGCCGTGTGCACGGGCCAGCTGTGCGACGACGGCAAGAAGTGCGGCTCGGGCGCCGACTGCGAGAGCCAGATCTGCAAGTCCGGGATTTGCCAGGTGCCGACCTGCACCGACAAGAAGCAGAACGGCGACGAGACCGACGTCGACTGTGGACCCTCGTGTCCGTGCGCGCTGGGGCGCAGGTGCGGTGAAGCCAGTGACTGCGCCGACGAAGGCGCGGTGTGTAACGAGGTCTGTCAGTTGCCGCTCGAGGTGGTCGATCGCAAGAATTTGGCGTGGGACACGCTGAACAACGGCGGCCTGCCGGCCACACTGGTCCTGAATCCAGCGGGCGCTGCCGTGGGCCATCGTGCCCTGCTCGTGCTCGTCACCGCTTACCAGAGTGAGGACGCGGTTCCGGTTCGGGTCCGCTACGGGAACAAGGATCTCACCTTGGTTTCCGGATCCGAGAACAACGACATCACCGAGCTGTTCGCTGGCACCTACTATCTGAACGAGTGCGAACTGGCGGACGCCTCGGGCACGACGCTGAGCGTCCAGATGTCGGGCACCCAGTGGCGCGGCGTGACCTTCGACGCGCTCTACGTCGAGAACGCCGGACAGGATTTCGAGACGGGCACGGCGGCTTCGGACGGTGGCGCCAGTCAGATCTCGCTCGAATCGTCGATCGGGAGTCTGGACTGGTTCTTCGGCGCCGCCATCAGCCCGGGTGGATCCATCCTGTCCGTCGCTCCCACGTCACCGACCCCGAACGACAGCAAGACGTTGAACGTCAACAACGAGCTGAACAGCGCTGGGACCTTGTTCGGACCTTTGGCCAAGGCGACCGAGACGTTCACGTGGCAGGCATCCGGCTCGGAGCGCAAAGCAGCCACCGGTCTGCGTCTGACCAATGCGGCCGCGCCGCCGGCTGCCTGCCCCTGAGCGCCGACGCAGGCCGCGCGGCTCGCTGCGGCGATTGTTGACCCAGCGAGCGGCCCGAGCTGGCGATGGTTCGGGGCATTGGGGGCCGCGCCGCGCCGTGGTAGCTCGCCTGCATGATTCGTCGCGCGACGAAGATCGCCGCCACCTCACTGGTGGGTGTACTCGCCAGCTCGTCAGCCTGGGCCGCGGCGCCCGGTGGCAGCAGCGACGACAACCTCGTGAGCTACCCGGCGCCCAAGACCGAGCGTCGCGGCGGCTTCGCCATGGGCGTGACCACCGGCTTCGCCTTGGTGGACTTCTCCGGCTACCCGAACGAGGCCGTCGCCATCGGCGATCCCAACCGCTTGGCAGCCACGGGCCCCGCGCTGGGTTCGAGCTTCGAGATCTGGCTCGGTGGCGCCATTCGTGACTGGTTGACTGCCGGTGTGGGCTTGGCCGCCACGAGTGCGCTGACGGGCGACTACACCGCCGCCAACGCCGCCTTCGCCCTGCACCTCGAGGCCTTTCCGCTCTTCTATCGGGGCGGCGAGTGGCGGAACTTGGGTCTCGCGGTCGACGGCGGCATCGGCACTGCATCGATGTACGATCGAGACGACACGCAGCTCGAGAACATCTTGGCCTACGGTGGCTCGTCGTCGTTCCTGACGGGCACGGCCTTCTGGGAACCCTTCGAGTTCTGGCAGTTTTCGACCGGGCCGTCGCTGACGGCGGGTGCTTCGTTCAGCCAGACGCTGACGGCCACGCAGCTGATGCTCGGCTGGCGCTTCGTTTTCTACGGCGACCAACCGCGTCACACGGCCACGAAGACAGCCGGTAGCGCGACGGTCGCATTCTGAGGGCTCGCGATCTCCGAGGGCCTCGCGGCACGTCGTGGTAGAGTGGGCCCATGCCTGTTGACGATCCAGATCGAACGACGCGGGCAGCCCGGCCCAGGCGTTGAGGACATCGCCGACTTGAAGGCGCTCGGCGAGCCGTAGCCTGGGTGCGTTCCCCGCACGCCTTGCGGCACCGGAACCTAAATCTTCGCCGAATTCACTCAACGAACGCGAACGGCTGTGTTTTGGCCGCTTCGAGGATCGCGTTCGGGCTCGTTGTGTGTCGTTCAGAGCGTCTGCCGACAGTTCGCCGACAATTGACCGATGAGAATTGGTGCACCGGGTAGCCTAGTTGCGTGCCCGCAATCTCGGCGTTACCCAGTTCCCGTGCCAAGCGCGACTCATTCCGCAACGTAGAGCTTCGCGATCGCCGTCAGGTTCTCATCGGAGAACCCCTGCGATCTACCGCGCTGGAATACTTCGCTTGCTGCGCAGGTCATAGGCACGCTGCTGCCGACGGCGTCCGCCTGTGCCATTGCATACCGCAGGTCCTTGGCACCGAGGGACAATGGAAACATCGGTGCGAAACCGCCCTCCAGCATCCCGGTGGCGGCTCCTTTCGCCGCAGGGCTCATCACTGAAAGCTCGCCGAGTACCTGCACCAGCCCCGCTACATCCATGCCCATGCGACGTGCGACCCCGACGAGCTCGCCGAGCGCCGCCACTTGCACCGCGAAGAGGGCATTCGCTACCAGCTTAGCGCGAGTACCCGCTGGCGAAGCGCCAACGTGGTGAACCGCGGGTCCCATGCGCAGGAGCGTCGGCCTAAGCCCATCCACGATTGACGGGTCTCCCCCTGCGAGAAAGATCAGGCCTCCGGCGTGCGCCTGAGGCCGCGAGCCGACGACCGGTGCATCAACGAAGTCGACTCCCGCTTCACGCGCCCGTCTAGCCAACTCCGATACCCATTGCGGGCTCAGAGTGCTGCACTCCACGGCGACGGCGCCGGACCGCATGCCGCGTAGTGCACCCGCATCGAGCCACACGGCGCGCGACGCGTCGTCGTCAGTGACCATGACGATGACGAGATCGACGTCCTTCACCGCGGCAGCGACCGTCGGGGCGAAGATGGAACCGAGCTCGGGCGACCCTTGGGGGACACCGGAGCGACTCCAAACCCTGAGGTCGATGTCGTCGCTCACGAGACGTGAAGCCATTCGGGTCCCCATCGCACCGAGCCCGAGAAACGCAATTGAGATCGTGTCGCGCATGTCCTTCTCCTCGTCCTCGGTGTCAGGCTTTGCGCTGGAACTGGAGGTCGAGAATGATCTTGACGTCGTCTCCGACGGCGACGCCGCCCGTTTCGAGGACCGCGTTCCAGACGAGACCAAAGTCCTTTCGGCTGATCTTTGCAGTCGCGGACGTACCCACCCTGATCATCCCGAACGGGTCCTTCGACTCGTCGGAGACCGGGTTGGCCGCTAGCGTGATCAAGCGCGTCGTCCCGCGGATTGTCAGGTCCCCGACGATGTGCAGACGTCCGTCAGGCTGAATCCGAACCTCTTTTGACACGAAGGTCATCTTCGGATGGTTTGCGAGGTCGAAGAAATCGGCGCTCCGCAAATGGTCGTCGCGCTGTGCAACGCGTGTGTCGATGGATGCGACGTCAATCGTCGCTTCAACGCGGCTCCTCGAGACGTCCGATCGGTCGAGCGTGAGCACGCCGCTGACACCGTGGAACTGGCCGCGCTGCTGGGTCACCATCATGTGGCGGACGCTGAAGCCCGCGTAGGTGTGGTTGGGATCGAGCTCGTAAGTGGTGGCTTTCATATTTCCTCGCACGTCGCCGAGCGCCGGCGACAGGGGATCAATGACCTATTCCGCGCAAGGTCGAAATCACCCATTTCTGCAAACACCTATTCCAAAATGGTATGAGTGCTCAGTGGATCGACTCGACGCACTGCGCCTCTTCACCCGACTTGCCGAACGAGGAAGCTTCTCGTCAGCGGCACGCGACCTGAAGGTCAAGCAATCGACCGCGAGCAAGTGGGTCGCCGAGCTCGAGGCTGAGCTCGGTACCAGCCTAGTCGAGCGGACAACACGCTCGGTCCGCATCACCGAGGCTGGACAGCGCCTACTTGTTCGCGCTCGCGACGTACTCGCCGCGTTCGACGAGCTGCACGCCGACTTCGAGGAGCGCTCGCTCGAGCCGCGTGGGCGTATCCGCGTAAGCGTGCCCGTCGCCTTCGGACGCCTCTTCGTCGTCCCAGCGGTCGGCGACTTCCTCAGGCGCCATGCCGACGTAACCGTCGAGCTCGTAATGAACGATCGCTATGTAAATCTTGTCGATGACGGCTTCGACCTCGCGGTCCGCGTGGGCATTCCCACCGACACCAGCGCACGCGGAAAGAAGCTCGCAGAGACCCGTCGAGTCCTCGTTGCCGCGCCCGCCTATCTGAAGACCCATCCTCGACCGAAAAAACCCGACGACCTTCGTCAACATGAATGCCTCGTTCACGGAGACACGGATGCGCCGCTCTTCTGGCGCCTCGGGGACGCCGCGGCCAAGGCGGTGCCTATTCCGGTGCGTGGCCGTTTCTCAGCCAACAACAGCGAGGCCGTAGCGCTCATGGCCCGTCAAGGACTCGGCATTGCGCTGCTCGCCGACTGGCTCGTGCGGGAGGACCTAGAACGCGGTCGACTCATCCCGCTGCTCGAGAACTTCGCCACGCCGCCGGCTCCGGTATTCGCACTGAGCCCGCCAGGTCGATTTTCGTCCGCAACAGTTCGTGCCCTGACCGAACACCTCGCGAAGAGCATCGCTTCGCGTCTGAAGACGGATTCGTAGGCATCGCCCCGTCGACGAGGCTCACCGCCGCAGCGAACCACCTATCCCGCTGAGTTGAACGCCGGGCGTATCGCGGAGAACACGCGTTCGCGCGCCCATCGGTGCGCGGGATCGGCCTGGAACCGCGGGTGCCAAGCGAGAGCGAACCGAATCCTCGGCAAATGGATCGGCGCTTCCCGGAGGCGTAGCCCGAGCAACGCGGCCGCTTCGTCGACCAAAGGCATGGGCACGTTCATGAGGTAATCCGAGCGAGAAACGACGAGTAGCCCGGCGAGGAACGAAGGGACCTCGATGGCGACACGTCGCTTCAATCCATGTCGAGCGAGCTCTTCTTCGATCACGTTCGTCGGCTCGTTGCCGACCCGTACAGTCACATGTGCATGGGCGAGCCAGCGCTCGGTGGTGAGCTTCCGTCGCATGGCGGGGTGATCACGCCGCCCAACGACGCCGAAGCGTAGGTCGCCGAGCGACCGTGAGCGGATATCGTCGTCGACGAATCGAGCCGGCGTCAGCGCAATGCCTGGAGGGTCGCCTGCAAGGGCCGCCGATAGCCCCGGTACAATGTTCGTCACGCGGATCTCCGCCCGCGGTGCCTCGTCCACGAGCGACGCGACGAGGCGAGGTACCAGTGTGGCGAGGGGATCAGGCATCGCAATGGTCAGCGCGAATCGGCTCGTGGCAGGGTCAAAGCGTTCGACGGGCGCCACCGACGTCGCAAGCGCGCGCAAGGCTTCTGCCAATGGGCGCGCTATCGCCTCCGCTCGCGGCGTCGGCAAAAGCGAACCCCCGACGCGCACCAACAGCGGATCGCCTAGCATTTGCCGCAACTGCGCAAGCCGATGACTCATCGAAGATTGCGTGATGCCGAGGCGATGCGCGGCACGAGTCACGCTCCGCTCTTCGAGGAGCGCGTTCAGGGCGACGAGCTGGCTGGGATCTACAGGCGAGTTCACGACTATCGAAATCTACCATGACGCCAATGCGGTGTATCGATTGGACGCATGTTTACCCGACTCGCAACATAGCCCCCATGGCTCACTCCAAACCCCAAACGCGGCGCTCGGTCGGCGAACGCGTCGCTCCCATCGAGCTTCCGACGTTGGCCCACGGATCCATTCGCGTCCCCGACCCGCAGCACGCGTACGTGCACCTTCAGTTCCGACGATTTGCGGGCTGCCCCGTGTGCAATCTCCATTTGCACCGCTTTGCCCAAGGGCACGCTCGCTTGGAAGCTGCGCAAGTACGTTCCGTGGCGTTCTTTCATTCGTCTGCAGAGCTCATGCGCCCCTATCAGGGCTCACTGCCATTTCCGGTGGTGCCCGATCCCGACCGGCGCTGGTATCGGATTTTCGGAGTCGAACGCTCTGCCCTCGCGGTCGTGCACCGGCAGGTGGTCTGGTCCGCTCTACGTGGACTCGTCGGCGCTCCTTCGAATCCGTTCGCCGGCGGTACCGACCAGACCGGCCTACCCGCAGATTTTATGATCGACCCGGACGGTACAATTGCGGCGCTTCACTACGGCAAGCACGCGGACGATCAATGGTCGCTCGACGAACTGCTGGAGTTGGTCGCCACGCGGGCACCCACCGCAACGACTGGTGCGGTCATCATGTGACCGCGCGGGGTAGGGTCTGCGAGATGCCTTGACTCTGTTCGGGCGCATTTACGGCAATTCGTCTCAACGCGTGGTACGATGGGTTCGCTCATGGACGTGCTCGCCGACGTGCTTTCGGTCACCCGCATGGGAGCGACGGTGATCGCCCAGGCCGAGCTGGTGCCTCCCTGGGGCCTCGAAATCGACCCCATTGCCGAGGCTCACGTACATGTCGTCCAGCGCGGGAGCTGCTGGTTGCGCACCACGGTCGATCGGCGGCACGTTCGGTTGGGCACGGGCGACGTCGTGTTGATTCGAGGAGGCGTCGGCCACTCCATCTGCGACGACCCGAAAACCAAGCCAGCGCCGCACACAGAGGTGCTCGCCGCCATGCCGCGGCGCCTGGCCCGGTTGCCAGCGTCGCGCGCCCACGAGACGACCGTCGTGCTCTGCGCCAAGTACCTCTTCCAGCATGTAGGCCCCCACCCACTTACGTCGCTGCTTCCACCGCTCATCCACCTGCCAGCGCACGAGGCGGAGCGACATGTCCAGCTGCAGCTCCTTCTTCAGCTCCTGCGCCACGAGGCAATCGACGCCCAAAGCGGTGCTGAGCTTGTGGTCCCACGGCTCGTAGATAGCTTGCTCGTCTATGTGATTCGAGCATGGCTCAACGGACAGCCGGTGGGCGCCGGCGGGTGGTTTGGCGCGCTTCGAGATCCCGCGATCGCACGAGCGTTGTCACTCATCCATGAGCAGCCGCACGCGACGTGGACCGTCGAGGGATTGGCGCACCAAGTCGCTCAGTCTCGTGCGACGTTCGCACGCCGGTTCGCAGAATTGGTGGGCGAAACGCCCCTCGCGTACCTGACCCGTTGGCGCATGTGCCTGGCCACGAAGCTGCTATCCGAGACGGAATTGTCGCTGGACGAAATCGCAGAACGCGTGGGCTACGAGACCGCGGCCGCGTTCTCCAAGGCGTTTCGCCGAAGCCACGAGAGCGCTCCAGGGCGCTTTCGCCAGGCCGCGCGAGCGCAGCAGCTCGCGCCACCAGACACGCATAGCGCGCCATGAAGTCGTGAGACGAACGGACAAGAACTTGCTCCTCGCGGAGCTGTTCGTCTCGGCTCACGAGGCAACAATGGCTGCATGAACGAAACAGGAAATGCAGCCATCGAGCTCTTCACGTTCGGTTCGACGAACGGGCACAAGGTCGCAATCGCGCTGGAGGAGCTCGGACTCGCCTACG
>DATIDO010000011.1:0-10908 GCA_035456245.1 Polyangiaceae bacterium | reverse complement strand
ATGCCCTCGTTGAAGAAGGTCAAACGGGTCTGGTAGCCGAGCACGTTCCACTCGAAGGCGCCGCCGCCCGGGCGCCAAGTGAGTGCACCACCCGCGTTCACCGTGCTGCGGTTGAACGCTCCCAAGAAGCCACCCTGGTTGGATGGATCGACGATGTAGGAGTAGGCCGCGTTGAAGCGCCCCGACCAGACGCGGCGCTCGAACAGCTTGAGCAACGCAGCGGCGCCACCCTCCAAGTTGCGCTGATCGCTGAACTCCTGGGTGAAGCGGCTGTCGAGCGCGATCAGTTCGTTGTAGGTGAGCGAACCACCGAACTCGAACTGCACGGGCAGCGGCGTCGGAGGTGCCTCGTCCGGGCTGAGCGCGATGCGCCGATCCAGCGTGCGCAGCGTCAGCTGCGGAGTGACGCGCAAGCGTAGGATGTCGGCGACGGGACCCAGGTTGGCGTCTTCGACGGCGGATCCGGCGCGCTGGTAGTAGTTCGAGTCGTAGCCGAACTCGCCCGAGATGCCGGGGTGGAACTCGAAGTTGCCCGCCCGAATGCCGGCGCCTTCCGCGATGGAGCGGTTACCCACCCAGGGTTGGCCAGACTGAGCCGAGGCGGTCGCCGACCAGCCGAGAACCCATGCCAGCGCGGCAGCGGACCGAAGAAGCTTCATGTGCGCGACAGGCTCGGTCGACTCATGATCAGAAGGTGGGGCTGATCGGATTGGGCTGGTCGGGGATACGGACCGTCTGCGGCGGCGCCAAGACCGCCGTGGCCGGCGATGGGGGCGGCAAAGCCGTGTCGTTCTGCGGGATGGTCGGATCGATGGTGACCTTCAGGCTGGAGCCGCCGGCGTAGCCCTTTTCTTCGCCGATGCACTGCTGGGCCTCGGCCGTCAGGCCATTGGCTCGCTCTTCGAGCGCACCGATCACTTCGAAGTCGTGCTGGGCGCGCTCCATGTTCCCGGTGGCCAGCGCGTCGTTCAGGCTGTCGGCTCGCTCGGCTGCCGAGCGCTTGGCCACGTCGACCTGGCTCAGCTTGTCATCCAGGCAGTAAGCCTTCACGACGTCCTTGGCCGTACGCGCTTCGCGCAGCATGCGGCCAATGCTCTGCGAAGCCTGATCGAGCGACGAGACCACCGTGGTGGCCTTGCTCTTCATCGCTTCGGCGCTGGGAGCCGATTCCGAGCTCGCCGTGGCCTCCTGTGCGGAGACGAGACCCACGCCGAACGCCAATGAACTCAGAGCGAGAGCCGAAAGAGTCAGTGCCTTCGTCAGCATTCGATACCTCGACATCGCGAACAGCCGAACCCGAGACGCGTCCGGCGATCAGCCGGACCAGAGCGAGAGAGGCCGCTAGCGCCCCCAACCCGCCACTTTTCCCAGGATACGGGCCGCTCCCGTGGGTGTCAAACCGACAACCTCACGACTTCTCTGACGATTTACTGCCTGACAATCACTGCCTGACAAAGTTGACGGGAACCTCGAGCACCGCCGATCCACCCGTCGGTGGGTTGAACTGGGCTGCCTGGGCACGCGCCTTCACGCAGTTCACGACCGTATTCGGGATGTTCCCGCTGGCCGTTCCGCTCACGCCGGACACCTCACCGCCGGGACCCACCCGGATAGTCAGGCGTACACCACCGGAGATGTCGGGATTCACCTCGAGCCCCTTGTCGTAGCAGCGCTTGAAGCCCGCTCGCATGGCGGCCACCACCGATGCGGCGTTGGAGACCGAACCGACGGTCGCATTGGGCGGGCTGACGTTGGCCGAGCCGGTGGGGCCCTTCACCGTGGTCGATGTACCCGAGCCCGAGCCGGTCGAACCGCTACCGGTGCTGCCGATCGAGCCGAGTCCGCCGCCGGTTCCCGGCTTGATGGTACCGCCCGAACCGCCGAGCTTCAGATCGCCGCCTACGCCCACACCCGAGCCCGAGGCAGCCGCTGCATCCAGCGCACCCGTGGGAACGTCGCCGCCCTTGAGCACACCCTCGGTCGCAGGCCCCGAAGAACCGAGCGCGGCCAACGTGGCCATCGACATCTGCGCCAGCTCGTTGCTGAGAGCGGCCGACTGAGCCTCGCTCATCTTGCCACCACCACCTGCCTCGCTCGGCTTGGAGGATGCACCCGATGCGGGCTGTTGTTTGACCGGGGCCTTCTCCGTCGGCTTCTCGTCCGACTTGGTGTCCTCGACCGGCTTCTCTTCGAGAGGCGGCGGAGTAGGCAGCTGATCCAGCGTCTCCACCAAACCGGCCAGGCTGAGCTGCTCGTCGATCACCGGATCGAGCCAGTCCGAGTACATGGCGCCGATGGCCATGAAATGAATCAAGAAGGCAAAAGCCGCGATAATCGTCGTCTGCCAGTCGATGCCGCCCGCGCCGCGCGTGACGGCGACCGGTAGCTGTGGACGCGGCTGCACGGGAGGAGCGGCCACGAACTGGAAGAGGAACGTGGTCTCGCCGACGTTGATCTTGCCGCGCGAGTCGTCGGTCAGATGAACCTGGTAGTCGCCGCCACTGCCGCGCTTCGACTGCCCCTTCAGCTGCTCGAGATCGGAGACGCCGGTCGAGAGCGCCACGCGTCCGCTCATGCCCTCGACGAAGTGCAGGACGTACTCGTTGCCGACCTGCTCGAACAATTTGTGCGAGCCGCGAATCTCACGCCCGGGCAGTACGAACGTGTTCCGCTCGCTCGGACCGATGGTGACGTCCCCGCGCTCGCGCAGCACGCGCTCCTCGATGACACGCCCCTGCTGCACGACACCGACGCGCAGCACCTTGGGGCCGCTCGTGGCCACCGCGCGCATCACGGCGGTCATCTGTCCCGGTCGATGCGACGACTGCGTGTGCGGCGAGGACTTCATGGATGCAGGCGGAGTGGCCCCAGCCCCTCCTCGTCCGAGGTTACCGAGGGAGGCCGCCAGCGGCAAACCCGCCCCGACGGCCCGTCCGGCTCCGCTCCGATGCACGCGGCGCGCCACAGAGCTGACGCAGGGTCTCCAGCTCGCGCCTCAGCCCCTCCACCTCGCGCCGCTGCTTTCGGCCGAGGGCCACCGCGCCACCCGCCCCCAGGAGGCCCACAGCGAGCGCCAGCAGTCCCGCGCTCCGCCGTTCGGCCTGGCCGCCGAGGGCGGCCGCGAATTCGACGAACGCGAGTCCCACGCCACTGGCCAGCGCCACCCGCGCCGCGACCTTCGGCCAAGAACGCGCGCGTTCACGCAGCCCTTCGAACTGCGCAATCCACTCGTTCAGCACGAGCACGCGTTCGCGTTGATCCGGCGCGGCCACGAACTCGTCGACCAGCTCGCGCGCGGAGCTCGGCACGGCCGCTCGCTCGAGATCCCGAGCCTCCGCGGCACCACCCCCGCCGTCTCTCACCAACGCCAAGGTCCTTTTCAGCTCGCCCAAGTCGAGGCCCAGGCGCCGCAGACGCTCGAACGACAGCCCCACGAGCAAGCCGCCCAAGACTGGAGCGACGAGCGCTTGCCAGCTCACGCTGCCCGCCGCTCTGCTGCCCGCCGCACTGCCACCGGCCGCGACAAGGCGCTCCTCAGAACGGCGCGCGGTAGAGCGCCCGTTCGATCCTGTCGGCGAAGGTCTGCGGAAGTTCGGCCAAGGTCAGCTTGGGTTGGATCCGGCTGACGTCCACGGCGGCGATCGGCTTTTGCACGCGCCCCACGATGGTGACCTCGCTGATCGTCACCACGCGCCCTTCGGCACGAGCCGACGTCGGAACCGACACCCAGGCCCACGCGACCACGACCGCCGCGGCGAACTTCCCCAGAGCGCGTGCGTCCTTCATCACTTCTTCGCCTTCTTCTCGGCCTCGGCTGCTTCCAGCAGCGCCTTCTTGCTCTGCGCGCGAACGATCAGCTCGTCCACGTCGTCGGGGCCGCCGCGCGGGGCCTTGGCCTTGTAGGCCTGCAGCTGTTCGATGGCCTTGTTGGCGGCTTGGATCTCGGTGAGACCGGGCAGCTTCGAGCTCATCAGATAAACGAGCCCCAGGTTGTAGCGAGCGCCGATCTGGTTGGGATCGGTCTTCAGCACCCACTCCAACTCCTTCAGGGCCTCGGCGCCCTTGTCGAGCAAGCGGTAGGCGTCTCCGAGCATCAAGTGCGCAGGCACGTTCTTGGCGTCGAAGCGCACGGCCATCTGCAGGTGAGGCGTAGCGTCCTTGGCGTTGCCGGCCTCCAGCATGAAGCGCGCCAAGACCAGGTGCGCCTCGACCAGATCCGGACGTGCCTTGGCTGCCTTGGTGAGGTCGTCGACCGCAGGCCCACGCAGGCCGCGCTCGGCGTAGATCAGTCCGCGCAGCAGACGCGCCTCGGCGTTCGCCTTGTCGCGCGGCGGATTCTCGGGGCCGTATCCCTCCAAGATGCCCTGCAGCGCGTAGAGGGCCAGATCGATGCGCCGCGCCCGATAGTGATCGCGGGCCAGCGTCACCATCGCCGGCTTGCAGTTGGGATCCTTCTTCAGCGCTTCTTGGGCGAGACGCTGGGCCTCACCGGAGTCACCAGCGAGGCTCTTCACCTCGGCCATGACGGCGAGCACGGCGGCGCTGGCAGGCAACTTCGTCTGCTTGTCGCGCAAGAAGGACAGCGCTGCGTCCGTCTGACCTTGCGTCGCCTGCGAGAGCGCGAGCGCGACGATGGATTGCTCGTGGTTGGGCGCGAGCGCGAGGGCTTGGCGGTAGGAAGCCTGGGCCTCGGCCTTCTTGGCTTGGTGCTCCTGCACGAGGCCGAGGGCCCAATAGGCCTGAGGGCTCTTGGTCGCCTCCAGTGACTTGCCGTATTGCTGGCCCGCTCCCGCCAGATCGCCGGCGGCAAAAGCCTTGGCTCCGGCGTCGTAGGCCTCTCGCGCCGCGCCCGAGAGGGCCGCGTCGGCGGCGCGCGCGCTGACCGGAAGGCCCAACTGCACGCTGCCTGCCAACACGCTGGCCAAGGCCCAGCGGGCCAGGTGCCGACGCATCGTGCGACTCATGGCGTAGCTCATGGCGCAGCTCCTGCGGGCGAGGCCGCCGGCAACGCGGTGGTCGTGGGGGCCACGGTCACCCCCGGCCGCATGCGCTGGAACATGCCCGGCTTGTAGCCGAGGTCTTTGATGCTGCCGGTGTACGTCGCCATCTTCGCTTCGCCGACGACGTCGGTCAGGAAGGCCAGTCGACGGATGGCGCGGGTGAGCGACGCGTCCGAAACGTTGTAGCGCTGAGCCAGCAGCACGGCCGTCGAGTAGCGGTCGACCACGATGCGGTCGGCGCCGTCGAGCTCGGTATCGCGCTTCTTGCGCCAAGCGTCGTTCACGCCGAAACGGATCTGGTCCGCCTGATCGAGCAGCTTCTCGTCCCCGCTGTCCTCGGCCAACTTGAGCGCGCGCTCCTGCTGGGGCGTGAACATCTTCAGCTCGGGGGGACGGGTGTTGTAGAGGCCGGTTCGCAACGAATCGTAGACCGAACCCTGGCGAGCCACGGCCACGGCCGCCCACTTCTGCGACAGGTAGCGGTCGACGATGCGCCCGAGCTTGTCGTACCAGACCTTCGCGACCTGAGCGTCCTTGGTGTACTGCTGTACCACCTCGACCACCGTGCCCTTGTAGCGGTGGAAGCCCGCCTCGTAGTCGAACGAGCGCTTCAGCTCGGCGTCGAGCAGCGTGTAGTCGGCCTCCGCAGCCATGTTCGCCTCGGTGCCGCCCAGCGCCGAACTCTTGCCGTCCTTCTGGGGCGCCGCGGCCAGGTAGCGATCGAAGGCCGCCACCGTGGACTTCCACCAGTCCATCTCTTCGGCTGACTTGCCGACACGCTTGGACACGGACACGTGGTAGGCGGCCTGGACGACGAAGCGCTGCGCGCCTTTTCGCCCCTTGTTGGCCGTGTAGTACTGCTCCATGGCCGCCTGCGCGGAGTTGCGCGCGGTGCGGTTCGCGCCGCTGTCCGCGCTCTGTGGATCCCACTTCTTCAGCGCGGCGCTGGCGACGACGAAATCGGCCTCTGCCAGCTCTTCATCGCTGGGTGACAGCGAGGCGAAGCGCTTGCGGACGCGCTGCATGCCGGCCGAATCGTCGAGGTTGGAGTAGAGCACGAGCGCCTGGCGCGCGGCGTTCTTGCGGTCGGCGGGGGCGAACGCGACGATCCCCGAGATCGTGTCGAAGGTCTCCGCAGCCTTGGGGTAGTCGAAGAACAGCACGTAGGCCCCGGCCAGCGCCGCGTAGGCGTCACCCAGGAACTTCACGCGCTCTTCGTAGCGCCCCGGCTCGGTCGTCTTCAGCTTGGCCAGCGTCTTCGAGTCGCCGTACTTGGCGATGAACAGCTGGTACATGGCGATCGCCTGGTCGTACTCGCCTACCTGCTTGTAGGCGTAGGCGCCGTTCATCGCGGCTTCGGGAGCCTCGTCGCGATCCGGGGCGGCGGCGAGCGCCACCTTGTAGGCGGCGGCGGCGGCGCGCCACTTCTTGTCGCGCTCGGGACCGTCGGACATGGCCATGGCTTCCTCGAACAGCTTGCGAGCGTCGAGGTAGGCCACGCCCTGGCGAACGGGCGTGCGGATCGAGTCCTCGGCCAGCCGTGACTCGTCGTCGAAGGCGCAACTCTTCGAGTCGACCAGCGCGCGGCTCTCGGCGGCGTTGCCCTGGAAGTTGCTCATCGAGACGAGCTTGTCCCAGGCGTTGTAGCCCCACTTGTTCTTGCCGCAGTACTTCTCGTAGAGCGGGACGAGGCGGCGACGCGCCTCCTCGAACTGGCCGTAGACGAAGAAATACTCGGCCGCCTGCGTGGCGTAGAGCAGGCCGTTCTTCTCGGGATCTTCGTCGAGCGGCATGCGCGCGTTGTACTCGTCGCGCGCGCACACGGCGGCCTTCACCGCGCCCGGCAGCTCCTCTTTCACCGGCTTGCGCTGTCCGCCCTCACCCGTGAACGTCACCTGGTCCTTCTTGACGAACCCCTGCGTGCCGCCGCTGTCGACGAACGCCTGGTTCTCGGCCTCGACCAGCTTGTCGGCCAGTGTGACCACGTAGAAGGCAGCGGGCTGCTTGTAGCGATCGTCCTCGTTGGAGTCGCGGACCGCGACCGCGCTGTTCCGCGAGGCTTCGACCTCCTCGGGGCGCGGCACCCGGCCGAGCGGCACCTGCAGGACCGCCACCCAGAAGTGCGAGTCCGCCAGCCAGAAGCGCGTGTCGTAGGCATCGACCGCGTTGGCGTCCTGCACCAGGTAGGCCTGCCAGGCCGAGGCGGCCAGGCGATACTCGGTGACCGCCTGCTCGAGCGCGGCGCGCTGCTGGCCGCCATCGCTGAGCGTGAAGGCGCGATCCTTGTAGGCACGCGCGAAGTTGGTGTGGTCGGCCGCGGCGCGGCGCAGGCCACCGCGGACCAGCTCTTCGGCTCGGGCCAGGGCTTCCGGATCGTCGCGGTTGGCGTTCGTCCAGGAAGTGGTGCCGACGTACTTCGCCAGCTGCGTGCGTGCGTCGAGTGCCTTGCCCGCGAACTCCACGCCGATCGGTGAGCCGGGCGGCGCCAAGCGCGCCAACTGGTCGTAGAGCTCGGCGACCCGATTCACCATCACCGGCGCGTCGCGATCGAGCGGGAACTTCTGCACCGTCAGCTCCAAGGCTGCGATGGCGTTGTTGTTCTGCGAGATCTCGATGAACTCCTGCGCCAGCCCCTTGTAGATTTCGACGCTCCACTTGCGGTCCTGGGGGACGAGTGCCGGATCTTGCACGCGCGTGAGCGCGACGGCCATTTTCTCCTCGGCGCGCAGCGGATCGGGTTCGAGATCGAGGACGTCGCTGCGAGGAATGAACGGATCGGTCGCCGGCGGACCCGTGAAGTCGACGTACGTCAGCGAGCCGGCGATGTAGGTGTAGGCCTCGGAACGAAAGTCCGCGCCCGGATCGCCGGTCAGCCGCTCTTGCTCGTCGGTGTAGTGCAGCAGCTTGACGAACCACTCGACGGCAGCCTGGTAGCGCTGCTGCTTGTAGTAGGTCCACGCCTGCTTGTAGAGCGTCACGCCGTAGAGCGGCGGCTTGTGAAAGACCAAGCCGTGCTCGTAGGCGGAGACCGCACGGTTCAGGTTGTAGGGGCCCGATTCGCGATCGATGCCGTCGAAGTGATGGTTGCCGAGCTGCCACCAGACCTCGCCCAAGTAGCGCGGTTCCTCACCGGGTTCGGCGATCTGCGGGATCGGCTCGCAGCCCTCGTACGGATCGCCGAACACCAGCTCCTCGTCACGCGCGGTCACCTGCTTGGGGTTGCCACGCTTGCCCAGCTGATCGAGCGGAATGGGATGGCGGTTGTACCAGCCCGTCCAGAACTCCTCGTCGTGATCCTGCGGCAACACCTGGACCCGCAACGCTTCGGGCTTCGTCGGATCCGACGTCACCTGGTAGCGGTTGTGGCAGACCAACGAACGCCAGGCCTGCTGCGCCTCGGACAAGCGCCCCGAATCGGTGAGGGCGTGGCCGAGGTAGTAGTGAACGGCAGCTGCCTCGCGGTAGCCGGGGTAGGCCGCGACGACATCGCGGTACAGCGCGATGGCCGGGCGCAGTCCCTCGATCAGATCGGCGTCGTCGCTCTCGCGAGCGCGCTCCTCGTACAGGGCGGCCAGACGGAACATGGCGTCGGGCGTGGCCTCGGGATCGGCGTGTTCGCCGCTGTAGCGCACGATGAACTCTTCGAGACGGACGATGGCCTCGTCGCGAGCCGCCACGAAGGCGTCCTTCTCGATTTGGATTTCACCGTCGATGGCCGCCAGCACGCGGCGCCGGCGGTCTTCGTAGTGATGACGGACGATCTGCGTCAGCCGCCCCTGGTAGGCGCGCGCTTCCTTCTCGTAGGTGCCGAGCTCGGAGCGCAACATCTCGTAGGCCGCCAGCTGCTCGGCGGTCGGCGGATCGCTGACCTTGGCCGGGCGCGACTCCACCACCTCGCCACCGGCTACGGTGCAGGTCAGCGGATAGACGGGCTTCTTGGGAACGCTCAGCCGCGCCACGGCGCCGGTGGATGCGGGCTTGGAAGCAGGAGCTGCGGCTGCGGGAGCTGCGGCTGCAGGCGCTGCAGTGGTAGGCGCTGCGGTGGTCGTGGTCGTGGATGTGGCGGCCGCCGCTGCGGCGGTCGGGGCTGCCCAGAGCTGCGCCGGCGTCGTCGCGTTCGCCGAAGCCGAAAGCGCCGTGGCCGTCCAGGCGCCGAAGAAAATGCCGCGTCCCCAGCGCCTGCTCACTGCGTTTCCTCGCTGTCGTCGAGCACCTCGCGGAGCTCCTCGTTGATCAGGGTCTCTTCGCGCGCGCGCTCGCGCTGCAGATCACGGACCCGGAAGCGCTGGTTCTCGCGCTTCTCCCAAGACTTCTGGATGGCTCCGACGTCGGCACGCAGCACGACCCCCTGCAGGCGACGCTGCACGCGCGCGAGGTTGTCGCGAGCCACCTCGCCGACCAACGTGCGCGAAGCCTCGTCCATGGTGTCGAGTCGCGCGGCGTAGCTCTCCAGCGCCTGGGCCTCGGCCTCGACCACGGCCGACGTCTCTTCGCTGAGCGACGACACCACGGCTTCCAGCTTCTGGCGGGTCGTCTCCAAATCGGTCTCGGCCGAGCGCAACTGGCTCAGCAATGGCTTGATGCTGCCGGCGTAGTCTTTGGCTTCACCATCGCCTCCGGCTGCCACCAGCGCCGTCTCCCGATCGAACAGATCGCGGAAGCTCTGGCGCACCTGCTCGTCCTCGACGAAGCGAGCGTCGCCGAACCCCGACTGCACGCGACCCATGTCGATGTCGCGGCCGTACTCGGCGATGCGCTTCTCGTAGTCGGCCAGCTCGGTCTCGTGCGTGGCCAGCTCCTGCCGGTAGCGCTCCAGAGCCGTCGGCTCGATGGCGATCTGGCTGCGCTGGGCATCCGAGAGCGTCCGGCGCAGGCCGTTGATCAGCGCGTTCAGGTGCGCGACCTCCAGGTGACAGCGCTGCAGCTTCTCGCCGACGGCGTCCCACTGCTTCTCGGCGTTCGCCTCGCGCACGCTGAAGTCACCGGGCCGCGTGGGCACCTGGGACTGTCGAGTCATCAGCGCGCGGCGCTCCTTGCGCACCGCTTCGACCTCGGCCGTGCCGCTGCCGGCCTCTTCGTCCATCGCGCGCGCGAGCCCCAAGCGCGCCACGGCCAGCTGGTTCAGCAGACCGGTCACCAGCTCCAGCTCACGGCGAGCCATGGGAAAGAGCCGCGCGCGCGTGCCGCCGCCCAGGGCGGCCCGGAGCAGCACCACGCTGCGCTGGCCCTTGCGCAGCATGCTGCGCGAGCGGGCGATGTCTTCGACGATGGCGAAGACGCGCTCCTCGTTGGCCTCTTCGCGCGCCCACTCCATGACCAGACCAGGCAGCGCGCGCGTCGACGACAACTCGACATCGGTCAGCGCGTCGTAGTTGCTGCCTGCGTCGGGGTGCGCGAGCAGGTAGTCCTCGACCTGGCGGCGAATGGGCTCGTACTTGTCACGAACCGCCTGGTAAGCCTGCTCGGCCTGCAGATAGCGCCCCGAACGCAGGTGCATGTCGGCCAGTAGCAGCGCCGAATCGGCCCCGTCGATCAGGCCCGGCTCCAGCACGCGCAGCACCTGCAGCGTGCGCAGGCCGCGCTCGTAGTCGCCGAGCCGCACGTAGGCCCAAGAGAGCTCGAAGAGAGCCCGCTCGAAATGCGGACTGCTGCGGGGGATTTGCTCGTACGCGCGGGCGGCCGAGCGGTTGTCGCCGCGCTCGAAGTACAGCCGCGCCACTGCCAACAGGGACAGCTCGGCGATCGTGCGGGTGGCCTCGTCGGAGGCCGACTTGCCCCGCTCGTAGGCGCCCTGGAACTCGGCGATGGCCGCGGTGAAGTCGGGCTTGCGCAGCGGGCGCTCGGACTCGGGCACGCTCACCTGAGCCTGCTTGGTCAGCGCGACGCCACGAAGGTAGGCAGCGCGGGC
>DATIDO010000010.1:0-3470 GCA_035456245.1 Polyangiaceae bacterium | reverse complement strand
GACACCTGGGTGGCATCGTGGCCGACGTGGTGCGCCGCTCCAGCAGCCCCGTCGGTGTGCTGATCGATCGCGGGCTCGAGCACGTGCAGCGCGTCTTGGTGGCCTACGCCGGTGGCGACCTCGATCTGGCGGCGCTCTCCGTGGCGCGCGATCTCGGGCGCGCGTCGGGCACCAGCGTGACCTTGCTGCACGTCGTCGAACCCGGCAGCAACGCGTCCGGCGGCAACGCGCCCGGCGGTCACGCCCCAGGGCGCCAGCAGATCACCCAGGTGTTCGGCGAGCCGCTGCTGTCCAGCCAGTCGCTGTCCATGAAGATCGTGGAGCACGACTCGCCGCCCGACGCCGTGCTGGCCGAGGCGGCCAACGGCTACGATCTGGTGGTCTTGGGTATGAGCGCGCGTTGGGGCGCGGGGCGCACCAGCCTCGGTCTCCGCCGCGAGCGAGTGCTACGCGAGTGCCCGGTGAGCGTGCTCGTCGTGCATCCGCCCGAAGCACAGAACGCTCGAAGCGCCAGCGCGCCCCGGGCGTCGGGTACGTTGGCCGAGAGCCCAGCGCGCTGAATTGGGCCAGCGCGCTGAAATTGGCGCTGCGTGCTGAGATTTGGCCCAGCGCGGTGAAGCGCGCGGGCCTGGAGGCGAAGGCTCTGTCGGGCCCCACGCGGCAGACGGACCGGGGCCCTGACTCAGCCGTCGACCGCTGACTGATTTCGGAGATTCAGTTCAGCGACTCAGTTCAGCGACTCAGTTCGGAGAATCAGTTCAGCGACTCGTCGCTCATGCGCAGCGGGAAGCCGGCGACCTCGGCGTCGAAGGTCTCGCCGCTGTCCGTCAGCGACATCCGGTACTCGCCCTGCATGAAGCCGAAGCGTGTCGAGAGCGGGCAGCCCGACGTGTACTCGAAGCTCTCGCCGGGTGAGAGCGTCGGTTGCTCGCCGACCACGCCGGGTCCGCGCACGTGCTCGACGTGGCCGTTGCCATCGGTGATGACCCAGTGCCGGTGCAGCAGCTGGACCGTCTCGTCACCGTTGTTGGTGATGGTGATGGTGTAGACGAAGAACCACAGGGGGCGTCTGGCGTCGGAGTGCTCGGGTGAGTAGCGAGCGCGCACCTGAACGCGCACGCCCCGGGTGATCGCCTCGGAGTAGGTCTGGGTCATGACGCGAAGTTCCGGGAGGGCGCCACGGCCCTCCGCGACCCACTTCATACCGGCGGTGGCTGGCGCTCGCAAAACCTCTGCAGCGCTTCGGCCAGCAACGGCCCGCGGAAGCCGCCAAAGGCCGCGAACAGCCCGGCCGTGCCCCGCTGGACCAGCGCCGCCTTGGCCTCGCGCAAGACCCGCGTGGGCAGCACGAACTCGGGCGACACCTCCAGCTCGGCGCAGATCTCGGCGCGCGCCGTGCCCAACCAAGCGTCGAGTCGGACATCGGCGAACGTCGCGTAGGGCGGCGGCTCGATGGGGACGAAGTCGTCTGCGCGGGCGCTGCGCGCTCGCTCGTTCATGCCCGAGACCAAGCTGCGACCGTGGCGGGCCACGACGCCCCGGTGCACACCCTTGATGCGGCCGAGAGCCTCGACGTCCTCGGGCAAGCGGCTGGCCATGGACAGCAGCGTCTTGGTGTCCGGGGCGTCTTGCTGCTCCGACTCGGTCAGGCGGTTGTACCAGCCGATCAGGAACTGCAGGGCGGCTTGGTTCTTGGGCTCCAGCTGCCAGGCGTTGCGGAAGGCCGAGAGCTCGAGCGGCGCGGCCGGCTCGCGCACGGGCAAGAGCGCCTCGCGCGAGGCGGCGTAGATGGCTTCCACGCGGTTCTTTTCCAGGGCGCGCGCCAGCAGCCAGTCCGACATGGCGGGCAGGCGCTCCACGTCGCTGGCGGCGTAGCGGAGCTGCGAATCCGGCAGGGGACGCTTCAGCCAGTCGTCGGCCTGGTGCGCCTTGCTGCCGCGGACGCTCAGGATTTTGTACTGCAGGTAGGCGAGCGAGACGTTGCTCTCGGCGGAGAGCAGCGCCCAGGCGATCTGCGTATCGAACAGGCGACTCGGCGCGGGCACGTTCAGGCGATCGGTCACCAGGTGCACGTCCTGGAGGCCCGCGTGCAGCACCCACTCGACGCCAGGGGCGCCGAGCAGGGGTCGCAGCGGATCGGGCTTGGCGACGCGCAGCGGATCGATCAGGAAGATGCGCTCACCCGCGCTGATCTGCAGCAGGCACAGGCGCTGGCCACTCTTGTTCGACTCGAACTCGGTATCGATGAACAGCCGGGGCTTGCCCGTCAGCTCGGCGACGGCTTGTTCGAGCTTCGCCTCGTCATCGACCAGGAGCCAGGTCACAGGATGGATCCGGGGGCGTAGGCGGCGGCAGCCGGGTAGCGAGCGGCCAGAGCCTCGACGGAGCCGACGAAGCGCGTCACCTGATCCTGGGCGGCGCCGACGAAGTCGATGGGCGCCGAGATGAGCCGCTGCAACGCGGGCAAATCGAGCGGCAGGCGCTCGTCGCGAGCCAGGCGCTCGAGCAGGTCGTTGTCGACGCGGCCCTTCTCGCGCATCTCCAGCGCTACGGCCACGGCGTGCTCCTTGATGGCTTCGTGGGCGGTCTCGCGGCCCACGCCTGCGCGGACGGCCGCCATCAGCACCTTGGTGGTAGCCAAGAACGGCAGGTAGCGATCGAGCTCACGCGCGATCACCTGGGGGTAGTAGCCGAGGTCGTCGAGCACGTTCAGGAACGTCTCGAACAGGCCATCGGTGGCGAAGAACGCGTCGGGCAGCATGACGCGGCGCACGACCGAGCAGCTCACGTCGCCCTCGTTCCACTGGTCGCCGGCCAGGCCAGCGGCCATCGACAGGTGGCCGCCCAGGATCACCGAGAAGCCGTTCACGCGCTCGCAGGAGCGCGAGTTCATCTTGTGCGGCATGGCGCTGGAACCCACCTGACCGGGCTGGAAGCCTTCGGTGCCCAGCTCGGCGCCGGCCATCAGGCGCAGGGTGGTGGCGAAGCTGGAGGGGCCGGCTGCCAGCTGAACGAGCGCGCTCACCACGTCCAGATCGAGCGAGCGCGGGTAGACCTGACCGACGTTGTCGAGGACTCGGGCGAAGCCGAGGTGCTCGGCGATGCGGCTCTCCAGCTCGGCCAGGCGGCTCGACTCGCCGGCGAACAAATCCAGCATGTCCTGTTGGGTGCCCACGGGCCCCTTCACACCGCGCAGCGGGTAGCGGGCGAGCAGATCCTCGATGCGAGCGACGGCCTGCAGCAGCTCCTCGCCGCTGTTGGCGACGCGCTTGCCGACGGTGGTGGCTTGCGCCGGGACGTTGTGGCTTCGCCCGGAGATCACCAACGCGCGGTGGTCGGCGGCGATACGGGCCATGCGCACCAGGGCGGAGACCGCGCGGTCACGGACGAGCTCCAGGCCCAGGCGGACCTGCATCTGCTCGACGTTCTCCGTCAGGTCGCGGCTGGTCATGCCCTTGTGGATGTGCTCG
>DATIDO010000009.1:0-3294 GCA_035456245.1 Polyangiaceae bacterium | reverse complement strand
ACCCGGGTTGATGCGCTCGGGGCTGTAGCCGACCCAGAAGTCGCGCTTCCAGGTCAGACCGGAGGCCTGCTCCAGCAGCGGGACGCAGATCTCCTCGGTGGCGCCTGGGTACACCGTGGACTCGTAAACGACCGTACACCCCTCGCGCATGTTCCTGCCGATCTCGGTGGAACTGTCACGGAGCGCGGAAAAATCAGGCTGACGATTCGGCGAAATCGGCGTGGGAACGGCGACGACAATCACGTCGGCGTGGGCGATGATCGAGAAATCGCTGCTGAAATTCCCATCCGGCACTTCGAGGCGTGCGGCCTGGAGGGTCGCTTCGGAGGTGTCGACGCCCACCGTCGGATAGAGGCGAGCGAAGGCGCGAGCGAGCGGTCGCCCCACATAGCCGAGGCCGACCACTGCGACGACGGGACGCTCGAGGCGTGGCATCTTCTTCACTCGGGGGTGGTGACTTCGACCTCGTAGTCACGCGAGCCACTCGTGGCGCGTGCGAGGACCTTCGTCGGCGCAGTGCGCTCGAATTCGAAGGTGACTGCCTTGTCGAAGGGTGTGCCCAGCACGTAGTTGCCGGCTTGGGGAACCGGATCGATCCAACGCATCTCGACGTCGTTGATGTCGAGCGTCCAGAGACCCGACTCGCCCTCCCAATCCGCGTCGCCCTCGACGGTGAAGCCGACTTCGAGGTCGCCCCCGAGCGGGCGCTGCATCTGCTCACCGCTGCCCGATGCCTCGCGACCGTCGCTGATGCGGCGCCAGTGCTGGTCGTAAACCAAGTGACGGCTGGCCTCTTCGCCCGCGGTCCAGGTCACCTGCGCCGAGCCATCGACCACCATGATGCCGTTGGACAGCTCCGTCCACTCGTGGCGCACGAGCACCTCGTTCGCAGCCTTCAAGGTGATGGTCACCTCGTGGGTGCCGGTGAACTGCATGCCGCGGAACGTGCAGTTGCCCGACTTCACTCCGAAGTCGATGGTCAGGCTGGAGCCCGCTGCGGTCAGTTCCGCGCAGGGCATCTGGCTCTCGTAGAAGGCCCTCAAGTTCTCGACGACGTCTTCGACCGCCCCGCCGATGGTGAAGTTCGACGACAACTCGATGGCGTTGCCGGTCAGTGTCGCCGCCTGTGAGAAGAGCTGAGCCTCCTCGAGCGACGCCTGAGCCTCTTCCTTCGTGAGAGGCAGGCAGCCCACGGTGGCCAGCGCGGGCGCCAGGGCCCACCAACGAACGCCGCGACGTGCTCCAATCCTGCGGATGAAACTCGTCGCCTCCCCCGAGACGAGCCGTGAAGCCAAAGACATGGGGAAAAACTAGCCCATCTGGCGAGACGTGTCAGACTGGCGACGCTGGAGGGACATGTCTGGGGCAAGGGGGCCCCTCGAGCCCTCCCCCCTGGCTCCCGAGTGGGTCAGGCTGAACAGAAAACCGTGTATCTATAAGCACTTCGGTACTCTCGGGCGATTTTGAGAGAAATCGCACTCGTTTTTCCCAGGCGTGCTACGGTCACGCCGCTCCTCCGAGCGAGAAACCTCGTTTCCGGAGCGAATTTCGACAGTTTTTCGACGCTACCACCGCTCCCCGCTCGCCCCTCGGCGAATCGAGAGAACGGCTTGGGAGCGAGTCATTAATTCCCCAGTCCGTTTTCGCACTCGCAACTCGGCTTCCCGAAACATGGCTACGACCGATTCGATCGCACCTCCTTCCATCGAACCGAACTCGAACGATCCGCTGCGCGTCTACCTGCGCAAGATGGGCACCGTGCCGCTGCTCACCCGCGAGGGTGAGGTCGAGCTGGCCAAGCGTATCGAGGAAGGCACCAACGCCGTCCGCGATGCCCTGTTCGAGAGCAGCGTCGTCATCGACGAGCTGACGGTCATTCAAGAGAAGCTGCAGGAAAACCGCCTGCGCGCTCGTGAGCTCCTGAACGTCGAAGCCGACGACGACACCTTCGACGAGGAAGCCGCCGCCGCCACGCTGGTCGAGCAGATCGAGAAGATCAAGCGCGCTGCTCGTCGTCGCGGTCCGCTGCAGAAGGAAAAGCTGGAGACCACCGACGAGGCCAAGGGCCCCAAGGTGGAGAAGTCGCTGCAGAAGCTGCAGGCGGATCTCTACAAGCTGATGCTGGACCTCAACTTCAACAAGCGCGCCATCGACAAGATGGCGCAGGCGTTGAAGGCCAAGGCCATGGTCTCCCCCTCGGTCGACAACGACGTCAGCCCCGAGGAGCACGCGCACCTTCGCAAGCTGTCGAAGATCGTCGGCTCGGGTGAGCGTCGCGCCCAGCGCGCCAAGGCCCAGCTGGTCGAAGCCAACCTCCGTCTCGTCGTCTCGATCGCCAAGCGCTACACGAACCGTGGCCTCCAGCTGCTCGACCTGATCCAGGAGGGCAACATCGGCGTGATGATCGCCGCCGACAAGTTCGAGTACCGTCGCGGCTACAAGTTCTCGACCTACGCGACCTGGTGGATCCGTCAGGCCATCACCCGCGCCATCGCCGATCAGGCGCGCACCATCCGCATCCCGGTGCACATGGTCGAGACCATGAACAAGATGCACCGCACGGCTCACGACCTGGTGCAGGAGCTCGGCCGCGAGCCCACGCCCGAAGAGCTGGCCACCCGCCTCGACATCCCGGTCAGCAAGGTGCGCAGCCTGCTGCGTATCGTGAAGGAGCCGCTCAGCCTGGAGACGCCGCGCGGCGAGGACGGCGACTGCACCCTGGGTGATTTCGTCGAGGACGCCAAGGCGCCGAGCCCCTCGGACAGCCTGATGTCGAACGATCTGAACAAGCAGACCCGCGAGCTGCTCAACTCCCTGTCCGTCCGCGAGCAGCGCGTGCTGCAGAAGCGCTTCGGCATCGGCGAGAAGAGCGAGCACACGCTGGAAGAGATCGGCAAGGAGTTCAACGTGACCCGCGAGCGCATCCGCCAGATCGAGGCGAAGGCGCTGCAGAAGCTGAAGAGCTCGCGGCGTTCGCGTGCGCTGCGCGCCTACCTCGAGTCCTGACGCTGGACCGTGCCGGTCAGTTGGTGCCGGTCAGTTGGTGCCGATTCGTCGGCCCAACCCCAGCCGCGTCGAGCGGACCACCTGCTCGCACCAGCGCCGACTCGGTGCCCCATGAGCCCCCGCCCCTCCAGGGTCGGGGGCTTCTTCGTGGTAGCCCCTTCCTCCGGGCGCGCTGCGTCCGCTATCGTGCGCGGGTGCCGCTACTCACCCGAGGGAAATTGCTGCCGAGCGAGCTCATCGAGAGCTTGGTCCAGCTTTCGCCCAAGGAGCTGGAGAGCGAGCCCTTCG
>DATIDO010000008.1:0-6207 GCA_035456245.1 Polyangiaceae bacterium | reverse complement strand
CGTGCTCACTGGCTGCTCCAGCGCCGCGCCCGAGGATCCACCCGACACGGAGGAGCCGGCCGAGGCGTTGTTCGAGCTTCGCGTCACCGAGACCAGGGTCCCCGTGCTCCAGGGGACGAGCTCGTCGCTGACCGTCGAGGTCGTCCGCAAAGGCACCTTCGAGGGCGCTGTGGCTCTCTCGATCAGCGGGTTGCCCGAGGGAGCTTCGATCGCAGCGGGCGCGATCGAAGCGGGTGTCGGTGAAGTCACTCTCGAGGTGGAGGCCGCCGAGACGGCGCCGCACTCCTTGCCGACGACGGTCCGCATCACGGGTACCGCGGAAGGCACTGCCGACGGCGCGGCAGACGGCACGGCGGAGGACACCGTCGATGTCACGGTGACGGTGTGCGGTCACCCCGGCGCGCTCGATACCAGCTTTGCGACGGGTCGCGTCGTCGTGCCGGTCGGAGCGGGAGAGGACTACGCCCACGCGGCAGCGGTAGCTGCGAATGGAAAGATCTTGCTGGCCGGCAGCGCGGCCGAGAATCTCGGCGACTTCGCGCTCGTGCGCTTGGAGAGGGACGGCACCATCGACACTTCGTTCGGCGAAGGTGGTAAGGTCATGACCTCGCTCGGAAGCGGGAGCGATGTCGCTCGTGCCATCGCCATCCAGAAGGACGGGAAGATCGTCGTGGCCGGGAGCAGCACCGGTGAGGGGGGCGCCGACGACTTCGCGGTGGTTCGCTACCTCGAGGACGGCAGCCTCGATCCGAGCTTCGGTGACGAGGGCCAGGTGGTGGTGCCGCTGTCCGCCGACGCCGACGTCGCGTACGCGGTGCTCGTCCAGGAGGATGGCAAGCTCGTCCTGGGCGGTTCGGCGAACCAGGGTTCGACCACGAGTGGTGTCGACTTCGCGCTGCTCCGCTTGAACTCCGACGGCAGTGTCGACGAGGAGTTCGGCAGTGAAGGCAGCGTGCTCACACCCATCGCGAGCGATGCAGGGACGGACGCCGTCTATGCACTGACGAGCCAGATTGTGGACGGGACCGAGCACTTGCTGGCGGCCGGCGGGGAAGGGGACTTCGCTCTGGCGCGCTACACGAGCGCTGGGGAGCTCGACTCGAGCTTCGGCGAGGGGGGCGTGGTGCGCGCCGTCTTGGGTTCGGTCATGGGCGCGGCGCGGGCGGTGCGCCTCACCGAGACGGGGCACATCCTGGCCGCGGGGCACAAGGAGCACGACTTTGCCTTGGTGAAGTTCGATGCAAGCGGCGACCTCGTGCAGAGCTTCGGTCAGGACGGCATCGTGGTGACGTCGGTGGGTGAAACCTGGGACGAGGCCGAAGGCCTCGCCATCACCGAGGGCGGCGAGATCCTGGTTGGTGGCTGGGCCTACGAAGGCAGCGGCTCGAGCGGCAACTTCGCGCTCGTGCGCTACACGGAGGCTGGTGTGCTCGATCCGACCTTCGGCGACGCCGGCATCGTCGTGACCGAGGTGGCGCCCACCGGCAAGAGCGACCAAGGCCACGCGCTCGTCCTGCAACCGGACGACCGTGTGCCCACCGTGCGCGTGCTCTTGGCGGGCTCGTCCAACGACTCGAACAACGATCTAGCGGTGACGCGCTTCTGGTTGTGAGTGCGGGGGCGCGAAGCGCGCGCCGATATTCGTTCAGCCGCGCCGATATTCGTCCAGCCGCGCCGTTGGGCGTCCAGCCGCGCCCTCACCCGTCCAGCCGGGCCGTGTCTTCCAGCTCGCGGCCTCGCGTCTCCGGCAACAGCCAGAGTACGAGGGCGGCCGCCACGATGGGGAAGAGCGCGGTCACGCGCAGCGGCGGGCCCCAGCCGGTCGTGTTGGCGACCTGGCCCACCACGAACGGTGAGGCCCAATAGCCGATGCGGCCGAGTAGGTTGTTCGACCAGGCGAAGGCGCCCGAGCGCAGCTCGGTGGGGAAGAGCTCGGTGGTGAAGGCATTGAGCGCGGTGAGCACCGCGCTCACGCCCATCACCGCAAAGGTGAGCGAGACGGTGAGCGGACCGAAGCTGGTGAAAGTGTAGCTGCCGAGCACGCCGCCCGCGGTCGAGAGCAGGATGGCGACCGCGCCGGCGCGGCGGCCGATCACGTCGATCAGCTTGCCCGAGAAGAACACCAGTGGCATGGCGACGAGCGCCGCGATCATCATCGCCAGGCCGGCCTTCTTCTCCGGCATATGCAGCTCGGTCAGCGCGTAGTCCTTCCAGACAGCGATGGCGTTCTGGGTCGCGATGTAGGTGCAAAACCAGATGAGCCCCATCTGCAGCACGCGCTTCTTGAACGGCGAGCGCCAGATGGCGAAGAGGGTCGACTCGGAGCGCTCGACCGCCCCCCGCTCGGCGAAACGGCGCGTTTCACGCAGGCCGCGGCGAGCGAAGGCAATCAGCAAGAGCGGCAGCACGCCGACGAAGTAAACGCTCCGCCAGCCCCAGGCCGCCGAGAGCGCCGGCACCACACCGACACAAACGACCGAACCCAGGCCCGCGGCGGCACCGATCACGCCCATCACCATGCCGCGGCGATCGGCCGGATATTCCTCGGCGGCGATGACCATGCTCGTGGCCCACTCGGCGATCAGGAAGATCCGCGCTGCCATCTGGAAGGCGGCGAAGGCCCAGACGTTGGGGGCCAGACCGGAGGCAATCGTGAGCAGGGTGTAGCCCGCGATGGTGACGCTCAGCACCCGCTTGCGGCCCCAGCGATCGGCGCGACCGATCAAGAGGTAGGCCAACACGGTGCCGAAGTTCACGAAGCCGAGCAGCCAGCTGGCCTGGGAGTGGTCGAGCCCCATCTCCACGCGCAGATGGGGCAGCACCTGGGTGAGCGCGAAGAAGTCGTAGCCTTCGAAGAAGGTCGCGACCGACAGGAACCAGAACAGCCGCTTCTGGTAGGCGTCGAGCGGGGTGAGGCGAGGTGTGTCGGTCGTCATGGTCACAGGCTCCGCTCGTAGATGCGGTAGGTCTTGTAGATTTGGCCGCCCGCCGCGCGGATCATGGCGTTGACCGGGCCGTTGTCCTCGAGCGTCCAGCTCAACTCGGCCCACTGGTAGCCGCGCTGGTAGCCGCGGCGGTTCAGCTCGGCGATCAGCGCCAGGGCGAGCGGCATGTACTGCCTCTGCTTGCGGACGTGCTCCTTGATACCGAGCAGCGCCACGCGGGCCGAGCGCGGGTGGTCGACCTTCAGACGCCAGAGCAGCTTGGCGATCTTGGCGGGGCTGATCGAGCCGCCGAAGTCGGCGATGGCCTCGTTCAGGTTGGGGATGGCCAGGGCCATGCCCACCGGCTCGCCGTCGAGCTCGACCACCACGGTGATGCTCGGATCGATGATGAGCGAGAGCTCGGTCTTCAGCTGCTTGGCCTCGGCGGGCGTCATCGACACGTGGCCCCAATTGTTTCGCCAGGCGTCGTCCTGGATGGCCACCAGCTGGTCGATCTCGCGATCGAGCTGGGCGGAACGGAACGTGACCCCCAGCTCGCGCATGTCGCGCAGCGCCTTGAGGCAGCGCGCCGGCATGTCGGGGCCGATGTTCCAACGCCAGGCGTAGAGATCCTTGGCCTTCTCGAGACCACAGGCCTCGGCGACTCGGCCCTGGTGGGGGCGCGCATGCGGCATCATCACCATCGGCGGCGTGTCGAAGCCGTCCACAAGTAGGCCGACCTCTTGATTCACGGAGAGGGAGAAGGGGCCGCGTAGGGTCTTCATGCCCCGCGCCCGCAAGAAGGCACTGGCCTCCGTGAGCAGGGCGCGCCCTACCTCCACGTCGTCGATCGTCTCGAAAAAGCCGAAGAAGCCGACGCCGTCGTCGTAGCGACGCAGGTGTTCCCGATCGATCTGCGCGGAGATGCGGCCGGCGATCTGGCCGTCGCGCGTGGCGGTGAACAGGGCCACCTCGGCGTGTTGGAAGAAGGGGCTCTTGGGCGAGAGCTGGTCCTTCAGCATCAGGTTCAGCGGCGGGATCCAGTTCGGATCGCCGGAAAACACCGCGCGTCCCGCTGCGATGAAGTCGGAAATGTCCTGGCCCGGTGTGTGCCGATGAATGCGGATGTCACCCATGCGGGCCGGCAGGCGAGCATGACAGCGATTTCCCGGCAAGTGGGCCGGGAAGAGCATGGACCATTTGGTTCAATCCAATGGACCCGAGGCGCTCCAGCCCGCTGCGCCGTTGCAGCAGTACTGGCCGTCGAACATTCTGTAAGTGCTGTGACTCACTTCTCTCCTCGCCACGTATTCTTTACCTTGGGATTGTTTGCATCGGCTCTGATCGGCACGCAGGCATGCGTTGCGAATGGCGGGGCCGACAGCTCGACGGACGCCAGCGACGCGGATCAGCCGGACGTGGATCCGGATACCGATGCGCCGGGCGACGACTTCGGCGAGGACGTGACCGGCTCCGGCGGCGGCGGCGGTGGTGGGGATGGCGACAATCCGGCGACCTGTGAGCAGGCAACCGCCAGCCGCAGCTACATCGGCTGCGAGTTCTGGCCGACTGTGACCTACAACCCGGTCTACGACCTCTTCGAATTTGCGGTGGTGCTCGCCAACGGTGGCGAGGCCGATGCCACGGTGACGGTGACCGGCCCCAACTCGGTGAACATCACCGAGACCGTCCCAGCAGGTCAGTTGAAGGCCATCACGCTGCCGTGGGTGAGCGCCCTGAAGGGCCCAGCGTTCCCCGCGAGCACGACGGCGGGCTCGGCGATGCGCTCGCAGACGTCAGTGCGCGTGAATGGCGGTGCCTACAAGGTTGTTTCGTCGGTCCCGGTCACGGCTTGGCAGTTCAACCCGCTGCCCTATCGCAAGCCGGGGACCTCGGCTTGTCAGGGCACCATCTTCTCCGGAAATACGGACTGCTTCAGTGTCAGCAACGACGCGTCGCTCCTGATGCCAGCTACGGCCATGACGGGCAACTACCGCGTGTTCTCACGCTCGGGTGGCGTTACCACCGGCAGCTTCGGTTCAGCGCCGGGCGGCGTGGCCATCACGGCGACGCAGGACGGGACCACCGTCAAGGTAAAGTATGCGGCGGGTTGCGTCGGCAGCGGCGGATTCTGCGTCACGGCCTCTGGGGATATTGCCGCCGGCAACGCGGGCGATATCGCCTCGTTCAGCATGAATGCGGGTGACGTGATCGAGCTCGTAGGGGCCGTCAGCAAGGACGGCGGATCGGTGGCCGCAGACATGAGCGGCTCACTCGTTCAGGCGGACAAGCCCATTCAAGCGATCGGCCTCAATCCGCTCGCCAACGTGCCCAGCGACGGGACCGGCAACGCGGATCACCTGGAAGAGGCACTCCTTCCGGCTGAGGTCTTGGGCAAGGAATACATCGTTGCCCCACCAACGGCGGTTGACGGCGTTGTGCGGGGCGGGCACTTGGTCCGTATTTACGGCAATGTCGCCGGTACTACCCTGACTTACGACGTCAAACCCGCTGGAGCGCCCGACGCCATCGGTGAGGGCGAAGTGGTGGAATTCACGACGGATGCTGCATTCCGCGTGACGGGCGACCAGCCGTTTGCAGTCGGGTCATTCATGCTCGGTGGCCAGCTGCAGTCAAACAGCGCGAGTTGCCCCGACTATGAGTGCCCTGGCGACCCGGCGTTCAGCTTGGAAGTTACGCCCGAGCAGTTCCGCACCAAGTACACCTTCCTGGCTCCCACCGACTACGACAAGAACTTCGCCGACGTGCTCGTGCCCGACGGCGCGGTCGTCACCCTCGACGGCGCCCCGCTCGGTGGCACGGCGACTCCCATTGGTGCAATCGGTTGGAGCGTCGTTCGCGTCCCCCTCACCGGCACCGACGGCTCTCACAAGCTCGAGTCCGACAAGCCCGTCGGTCTCCAGGTCATGGGCTTCGGCCACGCTACCGCCTACTACTACCCCGGCGGCTTGAACCTGAAGCTCATCTCCCCGCCCCCGCCCGCAGTGAACTGACGCAGGTTCGTCAGCCCAAACACAGAGGCCCGTCGCGCTCAATCGCGGCGGGCTTTTCTGTTTCTTGGCCGCGCTGCGTGGATGGAGTTCAGCAGTGGTTCGTTCCGGCAAAGCGCTCCCACCAGGGTTCCGTGCTGCGTCGCCTTCGTGCCAGTGTGACGGGCATGAGCCTTACTCGTTCCTTCGGACTGGCGACTTGGGCAGGTGTGCTTTGCGCTGGCGTGGCGCTGACTCATTGTGGGGAGCGGGGCCTGGTCCCGGGAGATGAC
>DATIDO010000007.1:0-2722 GCA_035456245.1 Polyangiaceae bacterium | reverse complement strand
ACGCACTGCAGGTGAGCGCCGACCCCCGACTCAACTTTCTCACTGGGCGCTCCAGCGCTCTGGCACTGACCGAGCCCGCCCCCAGCGACGCGACGCTCGACCAGCTCCTCGCTGCAGCGACGGCCGTCCCCGACCATGCCGGACTGCGCCCCTTTCGCTTCGTCATCGTCCAAGGAGAGGCGCGTGAGCGCTTCGGTCAGGCGCTGGCTGCAGTGGCCGAAGAGCAGGAAGGTACGCTCAGCGAGTTCGCTCGCAACAAGCTGGTCCAGAAGGCCTACTTCGCACCTTGCCTGGTGGCTCTGGTTTCGTCCCCCCGCGTCGGCGTGAAGGTGCCGACCTGGGAGCAGGAAGCCAGCGCCGCTTGCACGGGCTTCGCCCTGGTTCTGGCCGCCGAGGCGGTCGGTTTGGGTGCCGTCTGGAAGAGCGCCCCCGTACACGAAGGCCGGGCGCTCACCGAGCTGCTGGGGCTGGCCGAACAGGAGCGGTTCCTGGGATGGGTGAACCTCGGTACGCACGGCCGTCCGACGCGGCCCCGCGCCCCCGAGGATTTGTCCCGGCTGGTCACACGGCTCTGATTGGGGCCGCCTCCGCAGCTCGAACAGGCGGGGAAACCGGTCGCCCGGGGTGACTCGTGACCGGGGTGTTCGCGCGGTATGGTGGCGCCATGCGTCAAGCCAAGATCGTCTGCACGATGGGCCCTGCGGCCCTCGCCCCCGGTGTGCTCGAGCAGTTGGTGGATGCCGGCATGAACTGTGCTCGGCTCAACTTCAGCCACGGCGCGCACGCCACGCACCTGGAGACGGCCGAGCGCGTCCGCGAAGCCGGACGGTCTCGCGGTGTCCAGGTAGCCATCCTCGCCGATCTGCAGGGTCCGAAGATCCGCGTCGGCGTCTTCCCCGGTGGTCCGATCGAGCTCGCCACGGGTACGGAGTTCGTGCTCACGGGGCGCGACGTGGAGTGCAATCGCGCGCGCGCGACCGTCAGCTACCCCGAGCTGGCCAAGGAGCTACGCCCGGGCAATTCGATCCTGCTCGACGACGGCTTGATCGGCCTGCGAGTGGCGCGCATCGACGGCGATGACGTGGTCTGCCTGGTCGAGGTGGGTGGCACGCTTTCCGACCGCAAAGGCGTGAACCTGCCGGGCGCCAAGCTCAGCGTGCCGGCCCTGACGGACAAGGACCGCACCGATCTGAAGTTCGCCGTCGAACAGGTGAAGGCGGACTACCTCGCGCTCTCGTTCGTGCGCCGCGCCGCCGATCTGCGCGAGGCGCAGCTGCTCGCCCGCGGCGTGCCCGTCATCGCCAAGATGGAGAAGCCCGAGGCGCTCGAGAACCTCGAGTCGATCCTGGACGAGGCAGACGGCGTCATGGTTGCCCGCGGCGATCTGGGCGTGGAGGTGGGCAGTGAGCGCGTGCCGATGGCGCAGAAGCGGCTCATTCACGAGGCGAACCGTCGCGGCAAGCTGGTCATCACCGCCACGCAGATGCTGGACTCGATGATCCGCAACCCGCGGCCCACCCGCGCCGAGGCCGCCGACGTGGCCAACGCGGTGCTCGATGGCACGGACGCCGTGATGCTGAGCGGCGAGACGGCCACGGGCCGCTACCCCGTCGAGACGGTGAAGATGATGGCCTCGATTGCCATCGAGGCCGAGGTCGCCGGACCCAAGCGGCTCGATCCGGCCGAGGCCCTGGCCTTGGTTCGAGGTGGTGAGCACGCCGGCGGTGTCGCCTATGCCGCGGCCGAGTTGAGCTACGCGCTCCACCTGGCTGCGATCGTCGTCATCGCGCCCGGCCCCGAGGGAGCCGAGCGGCTGGCAGCCCACCGTCCGCGCGCGCCCATTCACGCGCTCTGCCCCGACGAGGCCACGGCCGGGCGCCTGGCAGCGCGCTGGAGCGTCACCCCCCACCTCTCCCCGGGGCTCAGCGACTGGGAGGCGGCGCGACGTGCAGCGGCCAAGCTGATGCACGAGCTCGGCTACCCCAGCGGCTCGCTCTTCGCCCTCTTGGGCGGACCTTCCTCGGAAGGTGTCCCCAACGCGCTCGCGCTCGAGACGCTCGCCTGAGATCCGAAACCGCCCATGCACCTCTTCCAACGCGACGATCTGAAGGACTCGACCACCTCGCTCTTCGCCGACGAAATCCAGGTCCGCTTCCAGGACGTGGACGCCGCCGGGGTCGCCTACTTCGCTCGTGTCTTCGATTACCTGCACGCGGCCTACGAGGGCTTGCTGGAGAGCGTGGGGGAGCCGTTGCCTGCGGTGCTGGCCGAGCGCCGTTGGGCGGCGCCGCTCCGCCACGCCGAGCTCGACTACTTCTTGCCGCTCCGTTTCGGTGATCGGCTCACCGTCCACGTAGCCCTCGCTCACGTCGAGCCGACCGAGATCACGTTTGGTTACCGTCTCGAAGACGCCGAGGGCCGAGTGGCTGCGGTGGGTCAGACGGTCCACACCTTCGTCGATCCGAAGACCTGGCAGCGTTGCGAGCTGCCGTCTGCGCTGCGGCGCGTGCTCTCGGGCTGATCGTTCGTGGGCTGATCCCTCGGGGCATGCGCGAGCCCGGGCATGCCCCTTCTGCTGGGCTTGCCGCGGCCGCTGCGCAGATCCGCGGGGCATGCTGGAGGCGGGGCATGCTGGAGGCTGGGCAGGATCGCGTCCTTTTGCTAGAGAACGCGACTCGTGCGCATCTTGGTGGTCGAAGACGAGGCAGAGGTTCGCGGGGCG
>DATIDO010000006.1:0-2017 GCA_035456245.1 Polyangiaceae bacterium | reverse complement strand
GCGATGGCGTTGTCGATGATGTCGCGCACCATCTCCAGGCGATCGGCCGGCTCGGTGAGGTAGCCGTTCTGACCTTCGATGCCGTTGGCGATGCGGAAGACGCTCAGGCCCCAGTCGTCGCGTAGCCAGCGCATCGCCTCGCTGCTGGTGGAGTAGGCCTGCTCCCAGTTCAGCCACTGGGTGCTGACGCCCTTGAGCTGGATCACGTCCCCGTGGCTGTCGACGATCTTGGTTCCGTCGATGGCGAGCTGCCCGTGTCGGGCGACGGGGGTCACCGAGTTGTCCCAGCAGCGCCCGGTGGGCGTGCACAGGAGCTCGTCCGCGCACGAGCCACAGGAGCCGCCGCAGTCGTCCAGGCCGCACTCCTTGTCACCGCAGGTCGCGGCGCAGGCCTCGGCGTCCAGGCACTCGAACTTCGCCGTACAGGTCTCGTCGTCGCCACAGCTGCCGCACGAGTTGCCGCAGGCGTCCGTTCCACAGGCGCGCCCGGCGCAGCCGTTCAAGCACTCACCCGCTGGGATGACGGCGAACCAGTCGAAGTTGGTCGCGCCCGAGGCGACGCCGATGCGCACGACGTGCTCGCCGGCAGACAGCGGCACCGCCGCCAGCGTCACGTCGGTGTAGTCCGTCCAAGAGGTCGTCGGGATCGCGACCGTACCGCGCACCTCACCGTCGACCGACAGCTCGAGGCTCGCGTTCATCCCGGAGGCCACGTGGAACTGCAGATCGAAGCTCGCCGCCTCGGGCACGTAGATCAGGTACTCGAACCACTCACCGGGGTTCGTGTAGCCGATCGCGCATCCGCCCTGCTCGTCGAGCAAGATGTCCACGTCCGGGGCCGCCTGGTTGGTGCACTCGGCGTCCTGCTCGTCGAAGTCCTGGTTCACCTCGTTGGCCGCGACGAAATGCTCGGCCTGAATGGTGGCGGGCACGACGACGCCCGATCCCGTGTAGGCGGCGCCGCCCTGACCACCCGCATTTTCGCCTCCGCCGTCGACCACCACGATGTCGTCGCCATCACAGGCCACGACCGCAAGCGAAGCGCCCCCGATCGACGAAAAGAGAAGCAAGGAAGGAAGCAGCCGACCGCGGATCATGGCGAGGACACCTAGCACTCCGGGCCCCAGCGCCGCCGCCCATTCAGCTCTCAGAATTCACGACACAGTTCTCATTTTCTCCGGGGCTCCCTGCGCGGCGCGCGCGCATCGCACACGCTGCGACGAAATGAGAACTGATCGACGACTCCTGCGAAGCGCGCATTCGCGCGGCGCGTCAGGCTGGTGGCGAGGTTCTTCGACATGTCCCACTCCACTTCATCATCCGTCTTGCGCCGCTCCGCCGTGCTTTCCACCGTCGGCGCGTCCGTACGCTCCGCCGTGTTCACTGCCACCCTCACCATCGCGCTCGCGCCCTCACTCGTCGGCTGCCAAAAGAAACATTCGACGCCAGCGGCATCGAGCGGAACGGGCGCTTCGCCCGCGTCCGGAAGCAAAGTCCGCCCGAGTGACGACGCCCCGCTGGTCGACGCGCCCACGCCGCCCCCCGTCACCACCAACCCACTCTCGGGCGCCAAGCTGTTCGTCGATCCCGAGTCGCTCGCCATGTTGCAGTCGCGCCGCCTGGCCTCGACCGATCCGGCCAAGGCCGAGATCGTCGGCAAGATCGCGCAGCAGCCGCAGGGCCTGTGGATGGGCGAGTGGAACTCCGACATCTTCCGCGCCGTCGAGCACTACGTGAAGCGCGCTCGAGCCGACGGCTCGGTCCCCACCATCATCGCCTACAACATCCCGCACCGTGACTGTGGCCAGTACTCGGCGGGTGGCATCTCGTCGGCCGACGCCTACCGACGCTGGATCCGCTCGGTGGCAGCGGGCATCGGACAGGATCCGGTGGTCGTCATCCTGGAGCCGGACGCCATCGGCCACTTTCAGGAGTGCCTGAGCGACGCGCAGAAGGCCGAGCGCATGATGCTGCTGCACGACGCCGTGAAGGTCCTGCGCCAGAGCCCCAACACCGC
>DATIDO010000005.1:0-6276 GCA_035456245.1 Polyangiaceae bacterium | reverse complement strand
CACCCTGTCGATCCTCGGGCGCGACCTTGTACTGGGAGTTGGGGCCGCCGTGCTCGGCACCGAGCAGCGCGTCGTAGCCGACGCCGATGGGATTGAACGCCACGAAGGCGGCCGAGCCGCAGACCTGCCAGTCGTGATGATTGGGTCCGGGCAGCAGCCAGAAGCCAGCCAGGCTGCGCCGCACCACCTCACCGAAATACGCGCCCACCGCTTGGGCCGTCAGATCGAGCACCTCGGGCCGATCGGCGACGGCCTGACGGGCCGAGATCAGGTAGTGGTCGACGAGCGGCAAGGTCTCCGGCGTGTAGTCGGGGCGGATGCCGACGGTTCGCTCGACGAAGTCCGTCAGGCTGCGGCAGAGGTCGGCCACGGGCTGCGGCACGCCCTCGAAGGGGCCGGCGGTTGGGGCATCCGGGTCGCTGTGCATGCGCCGAAGGCTTACAATCGGCTTCCTCCGGTAACAAGCGAGGGCGCCGCGAGGCCCATTGGCCGGGGCGGGTTGCCGAATGACCCACCCCCCCGCCATACTCAGCCTTCCCGCCCCCCCCAACGACGATGCGCATCGCGGTCCTCAGCGACATTCACGCCAACTACGAGGCGCTCAGTGCCGTTCTCCAGGTGCTCGATGGTGAGTCCATCGATGCTTACTACTGTCTTGGAGACACGGTCGGCTACGGTGGTTCGCCCAACGAGTGTTGCGACATCATCCGCAAGCTCGCCAAGCACACCATCCTCGGTAACCACGACGCAGCCGTCGCGGGCCGCATGGACTACTCGTATTACTACGAGGCAGCGCGCAACGCGCTCGACACCCATGCGCAGATGATCTCGGCCGAGAACATGGAGTGGCTGAAGGGCCTTCCCTACAAGGTTCCGCTCGACGAGCTGGGAGTGCATCTCTGTCACGGCAGCCCCGTGCGTCTCGAGGAGTTCGAGTACATCTTCGCGCCCGAGCAGGCGCGCGAGTGTCTGCCGATTTTCGGAGAGCTGGGCCACATCACGATGATCGGCCACTCCCACCTGTGCAAGGTCTTCGCGCTCACGCCGACCACGGTCGAGGAGCTGCCGCCGGTCGATTTCACCCTGGAACCGAGCCGCAAGTACATCGTCAGCATCGGCTCGGTCGGTCAGCCGCGTGACTACGACAATCGCGCGAGCTTCGTGGTCTTCGACACCCGCACCAAGCGCTTCGAGTTCCGTCGCGTGGAATACGATATCGAGACGGCCGCCGACAAAGTGCTGCGCGCCAAGCTGGAGCGCAACTTCGCGCACCGGCTGTTCATCGGCGTCTGAGCTGCAGGTCGGCGCACCTTCAGGCCTGCGCCTTCAGGCCCGCGCGCCTTCAGGCCCGCCCAATCAGGCCGGCGGAGCTCACTTCCAGAACGGTCCGCCGTCGTTCTTCCAGAAGGCGCCGCGGCGGTTGGAGACGCGCGTCGTCGCGCGATCGGTGTGGCGTGAGTCGCGCGCGGTCGCCCGCTGGAACGGTCGCACGAGCAGCAGACCCGCGCAGAAGCCGCCCAGGTGGGCGAAGAACGCCACTCCGCCCGCACCCGAGCCGCCGAGCGAAGCCAGGCCACCGGAGACATTGCCGAGGAACCACATGCCGACCACGAACCAGGCCGGCAGAGCGAAGAGCGGGCCCATCAACAGCCACAACGGCAGGATCGGGTTCACCACGGCGATGGGCGCGCGCGGATAGAGCACGAGGTAGGCGCCGAGCACGCCCGCGATGGCGCCCGATGCACCCACCATGGGCGTGCGAGCCAGCGGATCGATGGCGTACTGGGCGAGCGCGGCGGCAAACGCCGACAGCAGGTAGAAGACCAGGTAGCGGTCGCGCCCCATGCGGTCTTCGACGTTGTCGCCGAAGATGTGGAGGAACAGCATGTTCCAACCCAGGTGCGCCCAGCCGCCGTGCAAGAAGGCCGAGCCGAGGAGCTTGGGCCATTCACCGAGCGGATCGACGCTGAGCCGCGAAGGCACCATGCCGTAGGCCTCGGCCACCCAGGGCACACCACGCATCTCCAGCCACCACTGGAGCAAGAAGACCACCACGTTGACGTAGATCAGCGTGCGCGTGACGAAGGGCCGAGTGCTCGCGGGGTTCTGGTCGTAGAGCGGGATCATCGGGTGGGTTCCCCGGTCGGGCCGCTGTCCTAGCCCGAAAGAGGCCTGTTCGCTCGGGTCTTGTCTGGACGGGCTGCGTGGTAACGTGGCCCGGTGAGTCGAGCGGGGCAGTCGGACGGCGGGAGAGCGCGGCTCGGGCGCGCGCAATGTGCGCGGCGGGCCTGGGGCTGGTCGTTCGTGGCGAGCGGACTCGTGCGCGGGGCCGCGCGCGGCTGTTTCGTCGGCGCCGTGCTTGCGGGTGTCGTCGGCTGCGCCAGCGGGCCGCAGTTCGACGGCCAGACCTACCGAGGCGAGCAGGTCAGCTTTCGGGTGGGTCCACTGCCCGGCGGCTTCCGTCGTATCGGCTCCGACGACGCGCTGCTGACCTTCCGCAACGATCAGGCCGGCGCGAGCTTGGCCATCAACGCACGCTGTCGTCTCGACGGAGACGACGTGCCGTTGCGCGCGCTGGTGCAGCATCTGTTCCTGCAATTCACCGAGCGCCGCGAGCTGTCGCAGCGCAGCTTCACGCTCGATGGCCGGGAGGCGTTGGAGGTGCAGCTGTTGGCGTCGCTCGACGGCGTTCAGCGCCGCTTCACCGTGACGGTCTTCAAGAAGAACGAGTGCGTCTACGACTTCTTGCTCGTCTCCGACGGTGGCGAGCAGGGTAACCCCGCGGTCGAGGCCGACTACCGCAAGCTGGTCGAGGGCTTCGCCACGCTCGAGGACTCGTCACCGTGAGCGCTCCGCCTTCGGGGACCTCGCATCTGCCGCCGCAGCCGAGCGGCCGGCTGCGCCGCTTCAGCGTGGCACCGCCCGAGGGGCCGCCCGGCATGATGGCGGTGCCCCAACGCTCCGTTCTGGAAGGCGTACTGGTCCTGCTCAGCCACGTCGGGCAGGTCGCGCGCATGTTCGTGGGCGCGGTGCGCGCGGGCACCCGTCGCCCCTTCGAGGGCAAGGCCATCATTGCGCAGCTCGAGGCCGTCGGCGTTTCGTCGTTGGGCATCGTGTTCGTCGCCTCGACCTTCATCGGCATGGTCATGTCGGTGCAGTTCGCCTACGGCCTGCGCAAGTTCGGCGGCATGGAATACACGCCGCGCGTGATCGCGCTCAGCTTTGCGCGCGAGTTGGCTCCGACGCTGACCGCCATCATCGTGGGGGGCCGCATCGGTGCCGGTATGGCTGCCGAGCTGGGCAGCATGAGCGTGACCGAGCAGATCGATGCCGTGCGCGCGCTCGGCGCCGATCCGCTCAAAAAGCTGGTGTGGCCGCGGCTCGTCGCCTCGGTGCTGGTGCTGCCGGCCTTGGGCGCGCTCGCCTTGGTCCTGGGTGTCGGCGGAGCGCTCTTGATCGCCACCACCCAGTTCGGCATCCCGGCGAACTTCTTCTATCGCAGCGCGCTGTCGTCGGTGCGCATGACCGATCTGGCGAGCGGCCTGGTGAAGACGCCCTTCTTCGGCGCGCTGATCGCGCTGATCGGCTGCCACCTCGGCATGAACACCCGCGGCGGTACGGCTGGGGTGGGCATCTCGACCACGCGCGCGGTGGTGGCCATCTCCATCTCGATCTTCATTGCCGACTTCTTCCTCACCAACCTGGTGTTCGCGATATGGCGCTAGGTCCCTTCGATCGGGGTCGGGCGGAGGCCGCCGTACGTGAGCTCCTGCTCGCGCTCGGCTTCGACCCGGACCGCGAGCCCGAGCTGCTCGACACACCGGCGCGCGTGGCGACCGCCTACGGGCAAGAGCTGCTGCGGGGTTATTCGGTCGATTTGGCCGGAACCATCGCGCGCGGCAGTGAACCCATCGAAGGTCCATGGCCCGACGCCATCGTCGTCGACGGCATCCAGGTGGTGACGGTCTGCCCGCATCACCTGATGACGGGTGAAGGGCAGGCCCTGGTCGCTTACCTCCCCGGTGAGCGCCTGCTCGGCCTGGGGACGGTCGCCAAGGTGGTCGACGCGGTGAGCCGGCGCTTGGTGCTGCAAGAGCGCATCGCCGGCGACGTGGTCGATGCACTCATGAACCATGCGGGCGCGCGTGGGGCCTTCTGCCGGGTGCACTTGCGGCACGCCTGCCTGCGGGCACGTGGCCCCGAGCAACACTCGGCCGAGGCGATCAGCTTTGCTGGGCGCGGCGCCTTCGAGGATCCAGCCAACCTGGAGCTGCTGCTCGGTCGTCGGCTGACGGGGGATACGACTCCGTGACCCTGTGCGTGCTGACCGGCGCGAGCCGGGGCGTGGGGCGGGCGACGGCGCTCGGCTTGGCCGAACGCGGCACGCGCCTCTGCCTGCTCGGTCGTCGCTCGGCGGCGCTCGACGAGACGCTGCGGTTGCTCGACGAGGCGCGGAGGTCGCTCGGCGAGCGCGGCGCGGCGGCCGTCGAAACGATCGAGTGTGAGCTGTCCGCTCCGGACGCGGTCGAGCGGGCAGCGAGCGAGGTGCTCGAGCGCTGCGGCGCGCCCGACGTGGTGATCCACAACGCCGGCATCGTGGAGCGCCAGAGTCTGGAGGCGCTCGAGGACGAGGTGTGGCGGCGGCAGCTGAACGTGAACCTGGAGGCGCCCATGCGGCTCACGCGGGCGTTCTTGCCGTCCATGCGGAGTCGCGGCAGCGGCCGGGTGCTGTTCGTCTCGAGTATCTCGGCCTACCTGGGCAGCGCCCAGCAGGCTCCCTACAACGTCAGCAAGGCGGGGCTGCTGGCGCTCATGCGCTGCTTGGCCGAAGAGCTGAGTGACAGCGGGCTGATGACTTGCGCGCTGGTGCCCGGCGCCATCGACACCGACATGCTGCGCGGCAGTCCCTATCCGCCGCGCATGACGGCCGAAGAAGTGGCTCGCACGCTGTGCTTCTTGGCGCTCGACGCTGGGCGTGCGCACAACGGCGGCGTGGTCGAGATGCTCGGCGTCTGACGCGCGCTCGGGCCCACCGGAGCGCTCGGAATCCCTGCGGCGCGGCCTCGCTCGCCGGCTTCGGCGGAAGGGCTGCCGAGGGCCAGCTGGTCAAGCTCATCGGGCTGGTGTTGGATCGCGCCCATGAACGGTTCGCGATGGGCGGCGGCGGCCGCGCTGGGTTTGCTTTCGGCCGGCTGCTCCAAGGCGGAGCACGAGGATCACACGGCGGCTGCGGCTTCACCGGCCTCCCCGGCCAGCGGCGACAAGGACTGTTGCGCCGGCAAGAACGCCTGCAAAGGCAAGGGCGGCTGCGCCGTTCCCGGCAAGAACGCCTGTGCCGGCAAGAACGAGTGCAAGGGCCAGGGCGGCTGCAACATGCACTGCCCGAAGTGAGCGCGCGGAATAGGTAGGGCGCGCGAAAAAACGGAGCAGCCCAAATAGGAAAGGGCCCACCACACCCGCTTTCCTCTACCGTTGCTCCCTTCCGGGCCTGGCGGGGTTCGAGGTGCGCCGTTGGTGGGCCCACACGCGATCTGCTGAGCCAGCTAGCGCGCCCCGCGTGGTGATGCAACCCGGGCCCGGAGGCCTCCTGCCGTTCTGCTCCCGCAGCGGGGCGAGGCCTGTATACTCGGCCCATGGCCGCCGATGACGACATCCCGGATCTCTTTCCCGGGGCCTCCTCGTCCGCTTCCCGAGCGCCAGGCGGAGCACCATCGCCCGCCAGCTCGGTCCGGCCTCCGGCGTCCGGTAGCCCTGCGAGCCGCCAGTCCGCGAGCGGCCAGCCTGCGAGTGGTCAGCCTGCGAGTCGCCAGCCCGCGAGCGGCCAACCTGTCAGCCGGCAGCCTGCGAGCGGCCAACCTCCAGTCCACACTTCGATCCAACGGCTCTCCACGCCGCCACTCGGTGAGTCGCCGCAGTCCTCCTTCGACTTGGCTCTGGGTGAGGACGCCGAGGTTCCCGACGCACCCGCCGAACAGGAAGACAGTGAGTTCGAGTTCGATCTGCTCGGCGCTACCAGCCAGCGCGGCGGTCAGACGCTGCTCGGAGTGCCTTCGAGCGCCTTCGCGCTCGAGCCACTCGAAACCTCACCGGTGTCGCCGGCTTCGACGTCGCCCGTGATCGGCGAGTCGCTCGCGTCGCGGCCAGCATCGGTGGCGCCGCCTGGTTCGTTGGGCTCGCCTGCAACGTCGCGGCCAGCATCGGTGGCGCCGCCTGGTCCATCCGTTGCAGGTTTACCCGTTGCAAGTTCACCCGCTGCAGGTTCACCCGTCGCAGCTT
>DATIDO010000004.1:0-10378 GCA_035456245.1 Polyangiaceae bacterium | reverse complement strand
GGCAAGGGCGCCAAGGCCAATCACCTGGCCTATCTGGGCGACGCCGAGGTGGGCGAGCGAGCCAACATCGGCGCCGGCACGATCATCTGCAACTACGACGGCTTTCTGAAGCAGCGTACGCGCATCGGCGCGCGCTCGTTCATCGGTAGCGACTCCCAGCTCGTGGCTCCGCTCGACATCGGAGAAGACGCCTACGTGGCGACCGGGACGACCGTGGTGCAGGACGTGCCCGCGGGCGCCGTGGCCATCGGCCGAGTGCGCCAGGAGAACAAGCTGGGCTACGCCGAACCGCTGCGCGCGCGTCTGCGCGCTCGGGCCGAGAAGGAAAAGGCTCGCAAGGGCTGAGCCGACTCGAACCGATTCGAATTCGAATCGAGTCGAACCGCGGCAGATGGATTCGACCTCGCCGCCCTCAGCTGCGGGCCAGGACGACCGTCGCGCGCGGACCGATGCGCACCCGACCCTGGCGGCCCTCGGCGAGGGCCGTCAGCAGTTCGAGGCCCCAAGCTGCCGGAGCGTTCCAGTAGGCCTCGGGGGTGTCGCCCGGTTGCTCGACCGCTTCGGCTAGGGAAAAGTCGGTAATTTCGGCCAGCGCAGCGGCCGGCGGGGTCTCCGCCGCCACCAAGTGAACTCCCACGGCGAGGGCCGGGAAGGTCTCCCCGCGCATCATGCGGGCGGGTCCGACTTCGTCGGCAACCAAGCCGAAAGCCTGACCTCCCTGCGTCGAGAGCCAAGCCATGGCTTCGCCCAACGTGGCGGCGAAGCTGCTGGGCCCGGCGGCGACAGCCGTGGCGAACCCACGATTCTGCGTGGTCAGTGAGAGCAAGCCAGCGGCCGTGTTGTGGACGCTCGACTGGAAGCGTGCCGGCGACAGGGTGGGATCGACGGCCAGCTGATCGAGCAGCGCGAGCGTCGTATCCATCTCGCCGTAGGCCGAGCCGACCACCAGCGCGATGTCGCTCGGATCGAACTCTGCATGCCGACGTGCCAGCTGATCGTGCAGCTCGGCGAACATGCGGGTGAGCAAGCTGGCGCGACCGCGCGCTCGGGCTGGCAGGCACTCGGCGGCGGGGCGCACTGCCTCGTTCACCTCGAAGCTCGACTTCGCAGCGACGGCTCGCCAAGCCTCGAAATCGGCCGCGGCGTGCGACCAGAGCGAGCTGCCCACCACGAACAGGCGCTGGGTGGGGAGGGCCACCGGCGCGCTGCCGTGAGCCTCGCGGCGTCCCAGGATCACGCTGACGTTCGAACCACCGAAGGCGAACGAGTTGCTTGCTACCGTGTCCACGCCGAGGGATAGCCGCTCGATCAACGGCTGAACGGCCAGCGCGGTGTCGCAGCGCTCGGGCAGTCGATTCTCCGGCAGCGTTTCCGTTTGCATGGCGTGCAGACAGAACAGCGCCTCGGTAGCGCCGGCGGTGCCGAGCTGGTGACCGACACGATCCTTGGTGGACGAGTAGCGGACGCGCTCGCCGAAGACCTCGGCCAGGGCGCGGGCTTCCGCCTGATCGTTCTGCTGGGTGCCGGTGCCGTGGGCGTTGACGTAGCCGACGGCGGTCGCGCTCGAGTTGGCGATGCCGAGCGCACGTTCCATGGCCAAACGTGCACCGAGCCCCTCGGGGTGGGGCGCCGTGGCGTGGAAGGCGTCGCTGCTCTCACCCACGCCCAGCAGCCGGAAAGGGCTGTCCGAATCGCGCTCGAGCAGCAGCAGCGCTGCGCCTTCACCGATGCTGATGCCGTTGCGCTCGGCGTCGAAGGGCTTGCAGCTCTCGGGCGCCAGGATGCCGAGGCCGGCGAAGCCGCGCAGGGTCATCTCGCACAGCGCGTCGACGCCGCCGGTCAGCACGACGTCGGCCCAGCCCAGCGCCAGCAAGCGCTGCGCGGCTGCCAGGGCCTTGCCCGACGAAGAACAGGCGGTCGAGATGACGAAGCCGTGGCCATCGATGCCGTGCGCCTCACGGACCAAGCGCACGAGGGCGTGGTAGACGTGAGCCTCTTGAAAGACGAAGTCGTTCGGCATGGAGCCGGTACGTCGCTCTTCGGCGAGCGCCTGCTCCGAAGCGTCGATGCCGCCGGTGGACGAGCCGAGCACGATGGCCACGCGGCTGGAGCCGTAGCGGTCCCGGGCCCGTTCGAGGCGAGGCGCCAGCGGGCGCAGCGTCTGCAGCAGTAGCTCGGCCGAGCGGCTGCGGCAGCGGGCCATGCGAGCGGGCAATGGACTCAGCGGGACCTCGACGCGCCCCCAGCTGCCGGGCAGCGAGAGAGCCTGATGGGTCAATGCGCGCCGATCGAGCAGGTAGGCCGGGGTCGGCTCGCCGTGGAGGTGCGAATGGGCTCCCAGCGAGTTGAGCCACGACCAACCCGAAATCCCGAAGGAGGGGAGGGGTCTCATCGATCTCTTCAGTGCTTGGCCACCAGGACCTGCGGCAGCAGGTGTCGCATGCGATCGCGCTTCACCGACAGGTAACTCTCGGAGTGCGGGTTGGCTGCGATCTGGACCGGGATGCGGCCTACGACCGAGATGCCGAGGCGGGTCAACGCCTCCTGCTTGGCCGGATTGTTGGTGATCAGCTGCACGGAGCGGACACCGAGCGAGCGCAGGATCTCGGCGGCAACGCCGTACTGGCGGGCGTCCACCGGCAGGTGGAGCTTCTCGTTCGCCTCGATCGTGTCGGCGCCTTGGGCTTGGAGCGCGTAGGCGCGGACCTTGTTCGCCAGGCCGATGCCACGGCCTTCCTGACGCAGGTAGAGAAGGACGCCGCGGCCGTGTCGCTCGATGAGGGACTGCGCCGCCTCCAGCTGTTGTTTGCAGTCACACTTCAGCGAGCCGAACACTTCGCTGGTCATGCACTCGCTGTGCACGCGGACCGGCACGGCCTCCTGGCCATCCACGTCGCCGGCCACCAGCGCGATGTGCTCATCGCTCAAGTCGGGGTGAGCGGCAGGATCGCGGTAGCGGAAGACCACCATGCGGAACGTGCCGAATGCCGTAGGGAGGGGAGCCTCCGCGAGGGTCTCCAGGCGCGGAATCTCGGTTGCCGTCTCGCTCATGTTCCGCCGGAAACATGGGTTCTCGGCCGCAGCCGGTCAAGAAGCAGGCGTTCCGCGCACTTTCCCCACGGAATACCGTTCCCGGTGGCCATGCGCGCCCCGTGAGACGGTGCTCAGGCGCCTCGGCAGAGCTCGATGATGACTTGCTCCAGAGTCGAGCGGGGAGGTCGCTTCGAGCCACCTTTCAAGGCCAGGTCGGCCCGTGCCACGTGCTCGAGCCAGCCCGACAAGGTCTCGCTCGAAAGGCCTTTCAGTTGCGACTCCAGGTCGCGCGCCTTGAACGGAGGGGCCCCTGCGGCCTTGGCGGCCTCCGAGGGATCCAAGCCTCGCTTGCGCGCAGCATCGAAACGGATGAGCTGACGGGTCGCCCAGGAAAAGGTTCCGATGAGCGAAAAATCCCTGGCGCCGGGATCGAAGACGTCGTCGAAGAGCGCCAGCGCGGTGCCGACGTCGCGGCGGGCTACGGCGTCGACCAGCTGCCAGACGGACGCGGTTCGCAGCCTCACCACACAGGCCGAGACGGCCTCTTCGTCGATGGATTTACCCTGTCCGACGTAGAGGCACAGCCGCTCGACGGCGTCGGCGACAGGGCCCAACTCGGGGCCCAGCAGCTCGGCCAGCAATGCGGCGGTGGAGTGCGAGATGGAATTTCCGCGGCCCTTCACCCGCTCGACGATCCAGCCGGGGAGCTCGCGTTGGTTCGGCGTGTCGCAGCTCACCAAGAAGCCACTGCTCTTGGCGGTGGTGTAGAGCTTCCGGCGCTTGTCGAGCTTGGTCGAGGCCAACACGAGCACCGTCGTGGGCGCAGGATCCACGACGTATTCGACGAGCTGGTCGAGCGGAGCCGAGCCGTCCTTTTTCTGCGACTCCCACTTCTCCAGATCGCGCACCAGCAAGAAGCGGCGGCTGGCCATCATGGGCTGCGTCCGGGCGATCTGGAGCGCCTCGGTGAAATTGCCGGAGGCTGCCGTCAGCGTGTCGTCGTTCAGCCCCGGGATGCCCTGGCGCGTGACGGCCTCACGCAGCGCCCGTACCACCTGATCGGCGAGGTGGGACTCCTCACCTGCCACGAGGTAGACGGGGCGGAGCTTGCCGCTTTTTGCTTCGGCCAGGGCTTCGTCGGGCGTCACTGGCCGCTTTGTACAACAAACCCACGGCGTAGTATCGAGGGCGTGCCCGAGGCCACTCGGGCGCCTTTCCCCACCAGCCAATGGCCGACCCCGTCGTCCCCCCCAGCCCCGCACCCAGCCTCGTCGTCCTGGGAAACTTCGATGGCGTCCACCGTGGCCACCAGGCGGTCCTGCGCGCAGCCTGCGAGCGGGCCGACACCCTTGGCCTGTTGCCGGTCGTGCTGACCTTTCACCCGCACCCAGCGGCCGTGCTCGGCAAGCAGTTCGTCCAGGTCCTCACGGCGCTGCCCCGCAAAGTCGCGCTGATCGAGCGCCTGTCACCGCGCATCGAGGTCTGCGTCGTTCCTTTCACTTTGGATCTCGCACACCGCACGGCGGAAGAGTTCGTCGAGCTCATCCTGGTGCGACAGTTGAACGCGCGCTTCGTCTTGGTCGGAGAGAACTTCCGTTTCGGTCGCGGCCGTGAGGGAGACTTCGCGCGCTTGGTCGAGCTGGGCCGGGCGCACGGATTCGAGGCGCACGCCGAGGCCCTGCTCGGTGACGAGACCGGTCCCCTGTCCAGCTCGCGTGTTCGCGAGCTACTGCTGCAAGGTGACGTCGAGGGTGCAGAACGGATCCTCGGACGCCGCCACTCGGTGACGGGGCGCGTCGGCCACGGCGACCACCGGGGGCGAACGATCGGCTTCCCCACGGCCAACCTGCACGACCTGACCGAAGCGCTGCCGAGCGATGGCGTCTACGTGGCCCGCGTGTTGGGCGGCACCGTGCCCATGGGCTACGCGGTGGTGAACATCGGTGAGCGCCCCACCGTCGACCGTCCGCGCACCATCGAGGCCTACGTGCTCGACTTCCATGGGGACCTCTACGGCGCGCAGCTCACGCTCGAGTTCGTCGCTCGCCTCCGTGACACCACCAAATTCGGCTCGCTCGACGAGCTGAAGGCCGGCATTGCGCGTGATGTGGCCGAGGCGCGGCGCATCGTCCACGAACCGCCGGCCAGCTCCGAACCCTCGCCTTGACCCGGCGCGAGCCGACCGCGAAGATTCGGCCCGCTCATGTCCGACCCCAGCCAACTCGATCTTCGCTCGCGGCCCGAGCTCATCGCCGAGGCGCGTAGCCACGGTGTGGAGCGCCCCGAGCGCATGACCCGAGCGGAGCTGAAGGACGAGATCATCCGGCGCACGCGTCCCGCCGAGGAACAGGCGGAGGCTCGGGGACTGTTCGGGGTCGCCCGCTCCATGCTGGCAACCATGGTCGAGAGCGGCCTCAACCTCCCCGACGCGGCTGCGCTGATCCGCGGAACGGCTCGCTTCGATTCGCAGGTCCAGCACTCTTCGCCGGTCGCCACGGTCACGCTGGCCGAGATCTACGCAGCCCAAGGGCACAAGAAGCGGGCCCTCGGCATGCTCGACGAGGTGCTGGCGTTGGAACCCGATCACGAGGTCGCTCAGCGCGTCCGTCGTGAGCTTGCCGAGGGGCCCGAGACGGTCCAGCCGCCGGTCGCCGAGTTCGTCGAGACCAGTGGCGAGGAGATCGCCACGGGCAAGCCGCCGGCGGTGTACGAGGCGGTCATTTCGGAGCCTGCCGTTTCGGAGCAGGTGGTTGCGGAGGCTGTCGCTTCGGAGGCGTCGCAGCCGGTCGAATCGGCCGTGAGCGAGCCCGAGCCGGCTCCCGCAGCATGGGCAGCGGTCGAGCCGGTGAGCAGCGCCGAAGTAGCAGACGTTGCTGTCGAGCCGGTCGCTGCCGTCGCCGCCGAGCCGGTGCTCGCTGTCGAGCCGGTCGCCGCCGTCGAGCCGGTCGCCGCCGAAAGCCCGATTGAATCGGCGCCCATCGAAACAGTCGCGAGCGAAGGCCCCGCTGACACCGCCAGCACCGTAGAGACCCCGGGCCCCGGCTGGTTGGTGCTCCACCAAACAACGCGTGGCGTCGAGCTGTACTGGGAGGTCGAGGGCTTCGACACGCGGGCGGGGCGCCCCGTCGTTCGCGTCGTCGGCTTCCTCCCGCGCGCGTCGGCTCCCGAGCGGGACGAGCGCACGCTGCCCATCGAGCCCGCTCAGCTGCGTGGCAAGCTGGTCCTCGACGGCTTGGGCGAGCCGGCTGCCGTGCGCGCCGCGCTCGGTTGGGAAGCAGCTGGCGGCGACTTCGTGCCGGCCGTGATCGGCTTGCACCTGGCCGAAGTGAACCGCCGCGCCGTGCCCGCTGACCTCTGGCAGCGGCTCGGCGAGCAGTTCGGCTGAGACTTCGGCCTCGGGTCAGCCGGCATGCCACCCGGCGGACAGGGTGGCGGGCAGGGTGGCGGTCGGCCTCCTGGGTGCCGCGGTGAGGGCGGCACGAAACGGCGCAAAGCGCCGCAAGCCGAGAATTCACGCAACGCGGGTCCCTCTCCGACCGAGGGATGGGCATGCGCCGTCGTCCTACGCTCCGCGTTTCGTGTCTGGGAGCCGTTCTGCTCGTGCTCCTCTCCCGGCCCGCGCTGGCACAGGACTGGGATCGTTGGGATTCGCGCTGGGAGGCGGCGTGGGATCGTGGCTACTACCAACCCTCGCCGCCGTGCTCGCTCGACTTACGGGGCGTCCACGCGACGCGCGAGGGACACGCCGAATGGGGCTTGTTCGCCACGCTGCAGTTGCCACTCGCCGGCTGTCGCGCCCAGCAGATCGACGCGTCGCGCCCGAGCCCTGCCGGTGACTCCGAGACGGAGAGCGGTGAGCCGTCCGAGGACTCTGCCGGGCTCCTGTTGACGCAAGCGCGCGCCGACGCAGGCGAAGCCGACGTCGACGTGGAACCCGCTCCTCGGCCTGCACCAGGGCGCGAGGAGCCCACGGTGGTTCGCCCCGCACCGCTCGATCCAGGCTGGGTGCGCGAGGTCACGGCGCGCGCGTTGGCGGCGAGCGGCTTGGACGCGATGGATCGCTCGCTGACCGATCAGGCGGCAAGGGCGCGTAGCTCGGGGCTCTTGCCGGAGCTGCGCTTGCGAGGCGCGGTGGGGCTCGACAACACGAGCTCACTGGCGGGAAGTGGCATCTATCCGGGCGAGGCGACCTGGAGGGGAGGGACGGATGGCGCCGCCGAGGTGCGGCTGACGTTCCGCTTGAATCGGTTGATCTTCGACGACACCGAGCCTGGCCTCGAGCGATTGCGGCTGCAGCTCCTGCAAGCGCGGCAGAAGCTGACGGAGGGTGTCGTCGAGATGCTGTACGCCTGGCAGCGAGCGCGGCTCCGTTCGCTCTCCACGGAGCTGAACGACGAGGAGCGAGCGCTCGCTGGTTTGCAGGTCGAGGAGCTGGCCATGCGCCTGCACGTACTGACCGGTGGTTGGTTCGGCTCGAGCGGTGCGGGCTCGAGCGGTGCGGGCTCGAGCGGCGCCGTGCGGGCGGCTGATACCGCGGCTCCGAACGACGAGGCGCAGGCGGTTCCACCGGACGTGCCACGAGCGCCGCGCCCGCCCATTCGGGCATCGGTCCCGAGCGTGCGGGTCACGTTCTGAGAGTGCCCGGAAAATACGGGTGGCGGCTCGGACGGATCCGTCGTCGGCGAGATGTGCTTTAGTCCGCCCATGGTCATCCACTTGGTGCTGTTCAAGTTCGCGGATCCCGCCGACGCCGCCGAGGCTCAACGTCGCTTGCTCACGCTGCGCGGCCAAATCCCGGGCATGTCGAGTCTGGACGCAGGCCTCGACTTCACTCGCTCGGCTCGCAGTTTCGACCTGGGTCTGGTCACCCACCACGACTCGCCCGAAGCGCTCCAGGCTTACCAGGTCCACCCGCTCCACGAAGAAGTGGCCGCTTTCATCCGCTCCAAGGCGACCGGCTCGGCCGCAGCCGACTTCGAGTCTTGAGCTGCGTCCGGCCCTGCAGGGGCCGATTTCGCCCGATCGGGGGGCCGGTCGCGCCGCGCTTTGCTTTGCCGGGGTTCAGGGGTAAATGCCCTGCGCCATGTCGGCCGAGACGAAGAGCAAACTACGAGACCTTCAAAGGCGTGTTGAGGCGCTAAGGGGGTCTCTTTGACGTCCCTCGACTCAAGCGCGAAGTCGAAGAGCTAGAGCAGCTCTCGTTGGCCCCGGGATTCTGGGACAACCAAGAAAAGGCACAGGCACAGATGCGCCTGCGCTCGATCGCCCAGGACAAGATCGATCTGGGCGAGGGCCTGGTGCGAGACGTCCAGGACGCTCTGGATTACCTGGACCTGGCCGTGGCCGAGAACGACGACGCGGTGTTGGCCGACGTCGAGCGCCAGACGGTGCAGATCGAGGTTCGCGTGAAGAAGGCGGAGCTGCAGCGCATGCTGTCGGGTCCCGTCGATCACGCCAACGCCATCGTCAGCGTGCACCCCGGATCGGGCGGCACCGAGGCCAAGGATTGGGCCGAGATGCTCCTGCGCATGTACCTGCGCTGGGCGGAGCGCCGCGGCTTCAAGACGGACATGGTCGACTTCCAGGCTGGTGACGAGGCCGGCATCGACGGCGCCTCGTTCATCGTCCAGGGCGCCAACGCCTACGGCTACCTGCGCGCCGAGATGGGCGTGCACCGTTTGGTGCGCATCAGCCCGTTCGACTCCAACGATCGCCGCCACACCAGCTTCTCGGCCATCGAGGTCACCCCCGACATCGACGACGAGATCGACATCGAGGTGAAGGAAGGCGACCTCGAAATCTCGACCATGCGTGCTGGCGGCAAGGGCGGCCAGAACGTCAACAAGGTGGAGACGGCGGTGCGCATCAAGCACATCCCCACGGGCATCAACATCGCCTGTCGCGCCGAGCGCAGTCAGCACCAGAACCGCGCCATGGCGATGAAGATGCTGAAGGCGAAGCTCTACGAGCTCGAGCTGCGCAAGCGAGAGAGCCAGCAAGCCGCCTACGAGGCCGAGAAGTCGGACATCGCCTGGGGCAGCCAGATTCGCTCGTACGTGCTGCAGCCCTACCAGATGATCAAGGATCTGCGCACCGAGGTGCAGACCAGCGACGTCCAGGGCGTGCTCGACGGTGACTTGGACCAGTTCATCGAAGCCTTCCTCATGCAGAACGCCGACAAGGGCCAGCCCAAGCCCGAAGGCGCGATCACGAGCTGATGGTTCGACCCATCTTTCAGCGGAGTCTCCAGTGAGCGACGAGCAGCAAGAGGCACGGGGTGCCGAGGCGGAGAGCGGCGAGGAAGCACTCATCTTGGCTCGTCGTGCCAAGGCGGAGGGCGTGCGCGCTCGCGGTGAGGACCCATACTCGAACCGCGTCGATGCGCAGGAGCGCACCTGGCTGGGCGTCGTGCGCGAGCGCTTCGTCGCGGCGCAGCGCGAAGACGGGAGCTACGACGAGGCGCGGGTGGCCGAGCTGGCTGGCGACGCGCAGCTGACGGTGTTCGGTCGCCTGGTCGCTCGCCGTGGCTTCGGCAAGGCGTCGTTCCTGCGCCTGCGCGACGGCAGCGGTGAGCTGCAGCTGTTCGCGAAGAAGGACGTGCTCGGCGCCGATTTCGAGCGTCTCGATCGCGATCTGGACGTGGCCGATCACGTCGAGGCCGTGGGGCGCCCCATGGTTACCAAGACGGGTGAGCTCAGCCTCGAGCTCTCGCGCTTGCGTCTGGTCACCAAGGCGTTGCGCCCTCCGGCCGACAAGTGGCACGGCCTCACCGACGTCGATTTGCGCTACCGCCGTCGCTACGTCGACATGGTCGCCAACCCCGAGGTTGCCCACGTCGTTGCGGCACGCTCGCTGGTGTTGCGCGGCATTCGCCGCTTCCTGGACCAGCTCGAATTCCTCGAGGTGGAGACGCCGTCGCTGCACCCGCTGATCGGCGGCGCCGCAGCTCGTCCGTTCGTCACGCACCACAACACGCTCGACATGAAGCTGTTCCTGCGCATCGCGCCGGAGCTCTACCTGAAGCGCTTGCTGGTGGGCGGTTTGGAGCGTGTCTACGAGATCGGGCGTTCGTACCGGAACGAGGGGATCAGCACGCGCCACAACCCCGAGTTCACGATGATTGAACTCTACCAGGCCTACGCCAACTACGAGGACCTGATGACCCTGGCCGAGAAGCTGCTGCGTGCGGCCGACGCGGCCCTGCGCGACGGCATGGCCGAGCGCCACCAGCTGCCGCTCTACGAGACCTGGCGCGCAGCTCGCACCTTCACCATCGACGAGCCTTTTGTCAGAGTGCCGTTGGCCGACGCCATCACCAACGCGCTGCGTCGTGCCGAAATCTCCC
>DATIDO010000003.1:0-4090 GCA_035456245.1 Polyangiaceae bacterium | reverse complement strand
GCCGACCTCGTCCGGCGCAGTGACGACGAGCTCGAGCCGATCGCCTTCGCCACGCTCCAGGCGGAACGTGGACAGCCGCGGAGCCGAAGCGTCGTTCGGTGAGCTCGGCACCTCGTCGCAAAGAGCCTCCCAATCGAGCGTTCGCACGTCAGGGGTGCCTGCTTGCCCGCGCAGCTCGAGCTGCGCGCGCCATTGGCCCAGCGTCGAGCGCTCGGCCACGACGCGAACGATCGAGATGTGCCGGCGGCTGAGCGCACCCACCAGGCGAGCGATCCAGCCGAGCCGCAACGGCCCCTCGAAAGTCACTTCGAACGAGTCCTCGCCCCGCGCCGTCACCACGACGCTCAGCGCGCCGGACGGCGGAACGGGCGTGGGCAGGCTGGCCATGGCGCTGGCGCAGGGTACGCCCCGCTCGGCCCGCAGGCCAGAAAGGGCTGCCAGCGAGGGGCGCGTATGGTTTTTTGCTAGGCAATTGGGCGCCCAATCAGGGATTTGGTCGATTTTTTTGGTACCCCTCGCCCAGCCGCCGGGAATGTGGCAAAGAAGCCGACCCGCTGCGCTAGGCAGTGGCGCCGCGACCCTCCTGGGGCCGGCATTGGAAGAGAGAAGAGAGAGTAATGGGAAAGAAACTATTTGTGGGCGGCCTCAGCTGGGGCACCGATGACCAGTCGCTCCGTTCGGCATTCGAGAAGTTCGGCGTCGTCGAAGAGGCAACGGTCATCGCGGATCGCGACACGGGTCGCTCGCGCGGCTTCGGCTTCGTGACCTTCGTGGACGAGAGCGCGGCTGAGCAGGCCGTCAACGGCATGAACGGCGCGAGCCTCGACGGCCGCACGTTGAACGTCAACGAGGCCCAGGAGCGCAGCCCCCGTGGCGGCGGTGGTGGCGGCGGCGGCGGCGGTGGTCGCGGTGGCGATCGCGGTGGTCGCGGTGGCGATCGCGGTGGTCGCGGCGGCGATCGCGGTCCTCGCTGGTGAGATCGCCGGGCCAGCGAGCAATCGCGACGCCCACAAAGAGCGGCGAGCACTTCGGTGCTCGCCGTTTTTCTTTTGTGCTAGAGGCGGGCGACATGCCGCGGCCGTGGACCCTGCTCGACTCGACCGACACGGACGAAGGTGCTCTGGAGCTCCGACGCCGAGGCGACGCCGACTACATGATCAGCGTCGGGGGACGCGTGCTGATGACCAGCATGATCACCCGCTCCGAGCTGGCCCTGGCGGAGCTGGGCACCGAGCGCGTACGCCAGCTGCGTGCGCCGCGCGTGCTGATCGGTGGGCTCGGCCTGGGCTTCACCTTGCGGGCGGCGCTCGACGCCCTGCCTGCCCAAGCGCGCGTCACCGTGGCGGAGCTGAACCCGCGAGTGATCGACTGGTGCCGCGGCCCAGCCAGCGCGGCGGCTGGAGGCGCTGCGCTCGATCGGCGAGTCGGCTTCTTCGTGGGGGACGTGACGCACGAGATCGCGCGTGTGGCCGAGGATCCACGAGCCGCTCGCTACGACGCGATCCTCTGGGACCTCTACGTGGGCCCGGCAGACGACCATCGCGCCGAGCGCGACCCACTCTACGGGACCACCAGCGTGCGCCGGACGTTCCAGGCATTGAGCGACGGTGGGACCTTTGCCGTGTGGGGCGAGAGTCCCACGCCTTCTTTCTTGGAGCGCCTACGCAAGGCCGGCTTCGAGCCGCGCGCCGTCCGCACCCGCGGGGGCGGCCTCCATCACATCGTCTTCCTGGCTGATCGCGCGGCAGCGCAACGCGGCGCGCCTGCCAATCGCCCTGCGGCCCAGCGCGGCGCTTCTACCGACCGTCCCGTGGCGCAGCGCGGCGCGTCTGCCCATCGTCCTACGGCGCAGCGCGCCCCGTCGCTCGACCGCAAGCCCAGCCGTCGCCGCGATCCCCACTGATCGGCTCAACCGCGCCGAGCGCGCCGTCCGCCGAGCGCACGCAGCGTGACGCCCGAGCGTAGAGCCTCGCGGCCGCCGCCACGGTCTGCACCGTTCGAGCCAGAGCCACCGCCCGACCCGGAACCGCCGCCCCAGCCAGAGCCCGAGCCAGATCCGTTCGCTCCAGAACCGCCGCCCGAGCCCCGCGCCTTTTGCCAGTCACCCGTAGGCGCGCGCAGCCGGCGATGGGAGGTCGCGATCACGATGGTCGGCCTGCGCAATCCCGGACGGGCCGAAGACGGCTTCGCTGGCTCGACTTCGATCGCTCGCTCTCGCGGCAACACCGCCGCGCGCGCCGCCGCACCATAGAGCGTCGACGGCGCATTCTCGGCGCGTCGCTTCTTGCGCCGCTGTTCGTCGCGATCCGCGTCGTGAACCAGTGACAACACCTTGTCCATGTCGACCCGGCGCCCCTGCTCCCTGTACTGACCGCTCAGACGCGTCTCGGGTGTCAGCTGGTTCTGCTCGAGTAGGTTCCAAATCTCTTCACCGAAGGGCAGCCGGCGCTGGCTCGGATCGAAGCGCACCAAGAAGCGCTGCAGATTCTCGACGTCGCGCAGCAGGAGCTTCCTGGCGCCGCGGTTGCGCGCCAAATCGACCGCCTGTGGAAAGTCGATGAGCACCGGGCCGTTGGCACCAATCAGCACGTTGAAGTCCGAGAGATCTCCGTGCACGACACCCGCGCAAGCCATGCGCACTACCTGCTGCAGAAGCGCGCGGTAGATCTCGCTGGCCTCCGCCGCGCCGAAGCGCAAATCACCGAGGCGCGGCGCTGGCCGACCGTGCTCGTCGGTGACCAACTCCATCACCAGGACGCCTTCGGCGTAGTGCAAAGGCCGGGGCACGCGCACGCCCGCGGCGTACAGTTTGTAGATGGTCTCGACCTCGGTCGACTGCCACGCCTGCTCTTCGCGCTCCCGGCCGTGCCGAGAACCGCGAGCCAGGGCGCGTTGGTCGCGCGTCCCGCGTACCTTGCGCCCCTCGGTGTAGTCGCTGCGCGCCCGGAAGCTGCGCTCCTGCGCTCGTTTGTAGACTTTGGCGACACACTGCTGGCCCCGCGCTCGGACCAGGTAAATTTGTGCCTCTTTGCCGCTCATTAGCGGTCTTACCACTTCGTCGATCGTACCGTCGTCTACCAGATTGCGGAGCTCCGGAGGCGTTCGCATCTAACCTATATTGTTATCACCTGCGCTCGGGGATGGATAGCAAGAACGTATTCGCCCCCGAAAATTTCGCCCAACCACCCACTCCACCGCTACTCGGCGTCCGTCCGCGAGACCATGCAGTCCTCGCACACATCCAAGTCACCGATGTAGGCATCACCAGCGTACTTCACCCAGCTCGCTCCGCTCAGCGCCCCGAAGATGGCGCCAGCATCGCCGATTTGCACGCTGGAGGAATCCGAGAGGGCTAGCTCGGAGGAGGCCACCTCGAGCTCGGTAGCCACCAGCGAACTCGCGTCACTCTGGGCCGAGATCAACGCATCCACCGAACCCGCTGTGACGAGACTGCGCGACGAATCGCTCATCGCCAAATCCCACGTGGCTACCTCCAAGCTCTCGACGCGGAGAGTCGATGCATCCGACAGATCGGCATCCAAGTGGTTCCCCCACAGCCGGTCGAAGACCACCTCGCTGCCGTCCGACAAAGCGAGGGCCACGTTCTCTCCCAGTCCCGTGACCTCGACCCGAACCCCATCGCTCACCTTCAGCTCGGTGAGATCGGAAACCGCGAGTTCGATGTGGATTGGCTCACTCGGCCGAATGTCTCCGACCGTTTGCGGCATGGCCAAGCGCAAACTCCCCTCGCCCTCCTGAATCACCAGCAAGTCGACCAGATTGTCGTCGGCCGTCACGCTCAGCCGAGGCTCGGCCGAACGCGTCAGGACGACCTCGAGGCCGCTCTCGATCTCCAACACATGAGCATCGGCAATCACGTGCTCTTCCGTCACGAGCTCACCGGAACCATCGATCCCGCAGCCGCTCAACAAGAAACCCAGGGCACACGCCCGCACTACCATCGTCTTCATGGTCATCCCCTCTCGGAATTTTCGCATCCGCGCGCCGAGCGACGCGGAGCTCGTCAGAATCGTTCAGTCATTCGCGAGTGCGTCGAGCAGCTCGCTGGCGCGCTCGCGCCGGTACTCTC
>DATIDO010000002.1:0-6516 GCA_035456245.1 Polyangiaceae bacterium | reverse complement strand
ACCGGGCCGGCGTTGCTAAGGAGCCCGGCCGTGGGTTCCAGGGTCTGTCGGGCGTGTGGGGGATTGAACGGCGAGGACGAGGCTCGCTGCTATCGCTGCGGCAAGCCCCTCGCCGGAATGGGACCGTCGCTGAACGAGCTGTTCAACCAGCCCGCCATCGCGACGCGCATCCTGCTCGCGTTGTGCTGCGTCGACTTCGCCTACCTGGTCTGGGTGAACGGCTCGTTGCCGCTCGCCATCATCGGGCCCGGGCCGAGTCTCGAATCGATGGTGCGCTCGGGCGCGCTGTTCCTCGACTTCGCCTCGCGTGAGCCGTGGCGTTTGCTCGCTGCCGTCTACTCGCACCTGGGCGTACTGCACCTGGGCATGAACATGATGGCGCTCGTGCAGTTCGGTCGAGCCATCGAAGACCGCCTCGGTAGCGCGCGGCTCGTGGTTCTGTTCACCGTCACGGGCATCGTTGGCTTTCTCGCCAGCATGCTCTGGTACGGGCCGGAGAGCCCCCCGACGGCAGGCGCCAGCGGAGCCCTTTTTGGCTTCGTCGGCTACCTGATCGGCGTCCTCCACGCGCGCAAGGATCCCAACACCCGTTCCATCGTGATGCAGCAGCTGGCCTACGCCGTGGCCTTCGCGCTGCTGGTTCCGGTGAACAACGCCGCGCACTTGGGTGGCTTCGTTTCGGGCTTCGCGGCCGGCCGACTGTTCCATCTCGAGCGCAACCCACACCGCGCCGAGCCGGTCTTCCGTGTGCTGGCCGTGCTCTCGCTCTTGGCCGCCGTTGCATCGATGGTGCTGTCGGCGACCTCGCCGTTGGGCCAGCTAGCGCACGCTTACGATTTGGCCCTCGGTCGCTGAGCCACCGCGCTGAGCCACCGCGCTGAGCCACCGCGCCGCCGAAATCACTCGGCGCTACCGGAGACGCTGCCGCTGAGCGGCGCTTCACCGGGGTTCGCCGTACCGAGCCAGCTGCCCTCGTAGCTGGCGATATCTGCCTTTTCGGTGGGCTCGGCGTTGCCCGTCATGGCGATGGCCAGCGTCGTCAGGTAGTCGCGATCCGCGCGTGACGCGGCTCGCAACGCCTCGCTCACCGCAGCCTCGCAGCCCGAGCGCACGCAGGTTGCGGTGTCGCAGCCGGAGTAGAGCGCGCCGCCGTGGGCGCTGAGCAGGGCCGAGGCCAGGCCCATGCAGTCGGCCGCGTTCGAGAGCGACGAGGTGAGCGCAGCTGTCGTGCCGGGACCTTCGGCGACCGCGCACAGCCAGGCCGCAGGCTCGTATTCGAGCGCGCCGCTCAGCACGAGCACGTCGCCAGGCTCGGTCGACGCGGTCCACGACGACGTGAGCACGAAGCCGGTCTGCGACGCCTCGATCCCGCTGACCTCGTCGAGCGTGAAGGTGCCGGACGAGAAGGCCAACTGCCCCGTGAACGTGCTCTCCGTAGCCAGTGATCCGCTGGCCTCCTCGAGCCCAGCATCGAGCAAATCGCGCAGCGGCGTGGCGTTCGCCTCGACGCCCCATTCGTCCTCGATCACCTGAACGAGTGAACTGGCCGTCGTCGCCGCCACGAGCTCGGCGCGCCGGCTGTCCGTCAGCGTCTTGCCCCAGGCCTCGAGCAGCGCCGCGGCATCGCCCTGTTTGCCTTGGCTCCAGGCAACGCTGGCGCGCTCGCGCGAGGTGCTCAAAGTGCCGTCGAACGCGGGCGATGCGTAGTCGATCCCGAATTCGAGCGAGAGCCCGCCGCGGTCGATGTGCAGAGGCAGATCCGTGACCGGGATCTCCAGCTCGCGCAGCTCTTCGGCCTCCAAGCGCGGCACGGTCACGCAGCCTTGGGCCAGCGCGCCGGCGCGCACCGTGACCGTGATGCTCGGCCCCACGGGCACCGCCTCGATGTCGAGCGGCACCTCGCCCGTGGCCACGAGTGGGCCATCCGACAGCTTGTCGAGCCAATCGGCGCAGCTGGTTCCCGCGCGCGCCGAGGCGGTCCACTCGCCCAGCTTCCGCAGACCGGAGTAGCGGGGGATGACCCTCAGCTGGGCGAAGCCCTCGGCGCTCACCGAGACGGCGCGGCGGGCTTCGTGATCGTCATCCAGCCAGGCTCGCACCCAGAACGTGGCCGAGGTGCTGGGGGCCCGCAGTTGCGTCGTCGCCAAGCCCGTGGGGTCCGTCAGGGTCCGCGTGGGATCGAGCGAAGCGTCGAAGGCATCCTTGGCGTCACCGAGCAGGCCGAAGGAGACGGCTTGGGGGCCCTCGGGCCGAGCCTCGATCGAGAGGGAGACCGACTCGCTCGGGCTCATGGTGAGGGTGGAGGTGGCGGTGAAGGCGATGGAGCGCTGCACGGCGGGGGCGCCGCCGGCTCCATCGTCGTGAGATACGCCATCGTCATCGCAACCGAAGGCCGCGGAGGCGAGGCCACAGGCCCACGCCAAAGACAACAAGCGCCACTGCATCTCCCGAACATTCTACACGAAAGGCGCCTCCGGGCCCGCGGTTTGTGGAAGGTCGGGGTAGCCCCTATCGTGGACCGAGTATGAGCGTTCGCGCTTCCGGCTCGCGAGTCCTCGTCGTCGACGACGAGCCCGCTTTGCGGCAAACCCTGTCGATTCTGCTGAAGCGCGCGGGGTACGAGCCGGTGGGCGCGACCGGACACCGCCAGGCACTCGAAGCGCTGGCCAGCTCCCCCGAGCCGTTTCCGGTCGTGCTGACCGATCTGTCGATGCCGGACGGCTCCGGGCTCGACGTGCTGGCAGCGGCCAAGTCGCGCAGCGACTTCACGCAGGTGGTGCTCATCACCGCTCACTCGACCGTCGAGAACGCCCTCGAAGCGATGCGTGGGGGGGCGTACGACTTCGTCACCAAGCCGTTCGACGCGGGCGAGCTGAGCGCGCTGATCCAGAAGGCGTTCGAGAAGTACTCGCTCGTGGCGGAGAACGCCGCGTTGCGCGCCCAGGTGGCGAGCCGCAACGCCCACGGTGTCATTGGCCGCAGCGCGGCCATGCGCGACGTCTTCGACTTGGTCGAGCGCATCGCACCGTCGCGCACGTCCGTCCTGATCAGCGGCGAGAGCGGAACGGGCAAGGAGAAGGTCGCTGAAAGCATCCACCGCAGCTCGGAGCGGAAGGACGGCCCGTTCTTGGTCGTGAACTGTGGCGCACTGCCCGAGAACCTGATGGAGAGCGAGCTTTTCGGCCATGAAAAGGGCTCCTTCACCGGTGCCTCCGAGCGCACCCTGGGCATGTTCCGCGAGGCCGAGGGTGGCACGCTGTTCCTCGACGAAATCGGTGAACTCCCGCTCCCGCTGCAGGTGAAGCTCTTGCGTGTGCTGCAGGAGAGGAAGGTTCGGCCGGTCGGCTCCACCAAGGAGGTCCCCGTCGACGTCCGCGTGCTGGCCGCGACGAATCGCGACATCGAGGCCGAGGTGCAGGCCGAACGCTTCCGGCAGGACCTCTACTATCGCATCAACGTGATCCGCCTGGTCCTGCCGCCGCTGCGCGAGCGTCGCGAGGACATCCCGTTCTTGGCCGAGGCCTTCCTCCAGCGCTTCTCGCGCGAACAAGGCAAGGAAGTGCTCGGGCTCACCCCCGACGCCCTGCGCGCGCTCTCGGTCTACGACTTTCCCGGGAACGTCCGCGAGCTGGAGAACATGATGGAACGCGGCGTGGCCCTGGCCGGGTCCCCCCGGCTGGGCCTGGGCGATCTGCCTCCCTCCGTCAGCGGCCTGGCCGCCGCGCCGGGGCCTGGCCTGCTCGAGCTGCCGGCCGATGGCTGTCGCCTCGACGAGGTGGTCTCGGAGGTGGAGCGGCGCTTGGTGGTAGCGGCGCTCGAGCGGACCGGCGGAGTGAGGACCCACGCGGCCAAGCTGCTCGGCATCACCTTTCGCTCCCTTCGTTACCGGCTGCAAAAGCACGCGCTCGAGAGCGGGGAGGACGGCGACGAGGTGCCGCCCAGTTCGCCCGACGGAGAGCCGGCCTGACTGTGGTCGGACGTCCTACAAGGCGCCCTTTCACCCGGGGCGGGGGGGGATGCTACGATCCTCCCGCGATGAGCACGGCGAGACGAGCAGCACGGTCGAGGCGAGGCTTCACCTTGGTGGAGCTGATGGTCGTCGTCACCATCGTGGGCATCTTGGCGACGCTCGCCTTCGTGACCTTTCGCAAGTGGTCGGACAGCTCCAAGACGATCGAGGCGACCTCGGTGATGCGCGCGATCGCCGCGGCACAAGAGCGCTACCGAGGTGAGAACCTGGCGTACTTGAACGTCTCGAGTGACGGTGGCGCCACGCCGTCCCTGACTCGCTATTACCCAGCCACCCCGAGCGGCGACGGTACTCGTTACGCTTGGGCGCGCAGTTCCGGTCCCGACTACGCGCGCTGGCGTCTGCTGGCGCCCAACGTGAAGCAACCCGTTGCCTTCGGCTACGCCACCGTAGCGGGCCTACCGGGCGCCGCGGCACCCGCTGTCGGGCTCGCCACCGCCATCGACGCTACCGCTTGGGCGAGCGTCGCCAACCGCCCCTGGTTCGTCGTGCAGTCGATGGGCTATGCCGGCTCGACGAGCAGCGTGCGCGTGCTTTCGAGCTTCAGTAACGTCATCGCCGAGAAATGATAATGAGCCGTTCCACCGCCTCGCAGCTTCATTGCGCACAGTCTGGTCGCGCACCGCTTCATCACGCACGGTCTGGCCGCACAGAGCTTCATCGCGCAATGCACCATCGCGCATGGTCTGCCCGCGTTCGTTCGCGCGGCTTCACGTTGCTCGAGCTGATGACGGTCGTGGTCATCATCGGCATCCTGGCGGCGCTCGCCATCTACTCGGTGCGGGGCTACATCCAGAGCTCCAAGACAGCCGAGGCCCGCGAGATCATTGGCTCGATCAAGGCGGGCGAAGAGGCCTATTTCGACGAGGTGTTCAAGTACCTGAACGTCTCCGATCTCAGCACCTACCATCCCATCGCCAACACGGACGGACGCGTGAAGGCCGACTGGCGCGGCAGCTCGTGCTCCGGCTGTTTGGCCGCCTACCGCACCCTGGGCGTCGAGGTGCCTGCGCCCGTGATGTTCCGCTACGCCACCGCCGCGGCAGTCGGCGAGCTGAAGGACCTGCCCCTGCCCGACGTCACCGGGACGCCGTTCGCCGCTGCGCCGGCCGGCCCCTACTACGTGGTGAAGGCCATCTCCGATCTGGACGGCAAAGGCGCCAAGACGGTCTTCCTCAGCTCGAACTACTCGGCGGAGATCTACTCCGAGAACGTGGGGCAGTGAGTGCGTTCGTTCACGCCCATCCAGCTGGCAGCTGCCGTGGCGCTGCTGGGTAGCCTGCTGGCCGTCTTCATCCCCACCTTTTCGAGCAACCTGCGCGCCTCCAAGCTGGCAGAGCCGCTCGACGGCCTCTCTCACATCGCCGGCGCAGCCACTGCGCTGGCTGCGGGTCTGCCCACGGTGCTCGCCTACCCCGAGAGCGTGACGCGCACCCCGACGCGCGTGCCGGCGGGTCAGGCCGTGGTCGATCCGCCTGGCACCTGGGATCACCCGACCTGGCGCCTGCTCGACTTCACCAAGGAGCGCGAGCACGCCTACGCCTTCGAGTTCGAGAGCCACGCGTCGGCCGAGCAGGCATCCTTCGTCGCTCGCGCGCACGGTGATTTGGATGGTGATGGCGAGCTGAGCGAGTTCTCGATCGCCGGTGAGGTGCGCGGCTCGGCCGCCCCGGTCGTCTATCCGCTGCGTTTGCGCCGCGAGGTCGAATGAAAATCCCCGGCTGGCTGCTCACCACCCTGTCGGTGGGACTGGCCGCCGGCGGGGTGGTCCTGGCCAAGCCGAAGGCCGCGGCCGCGCACGCCGAACTGCGCAAGACCGAGGAGTTCTACGCGCTCCCCGGGCCGCAGCCCCTGCTCGTGCTCAGCCTGGGTTACCGCTCGGCGCTGGCCGAGCTGTTGTTTGCTCGCACCCTGGTCGATTCCGGTATCCACTTCGTCGAGCGCCGCGTGTTCGCTGCGCTCCCCCAGTATTTGGCCGCCGTGGTCGCGCTCGATCCCACCTACCGCGACGTCTACTACTACGCCGACTCGCTGCTCACGCTGTCGACCGTGATCATGCCGAAGGCGAACTACCGCATCGCGCGTGATCTCCAGGAGCAAGGTCGCAAGCAGTTTCCCGACGACGCCGAGCTGTGGCTGAGCTCCGGCATGTACATGGCCTACCTGGCGCCGCCGCACCTGCCGCCCAACGAAGATGCCAAGGAGTGGCGAGTGGCGGCGGCGCGCGTGCTCCAACACGGGTGCGACATTTGGCCAGACGGCACCGAGTTGCCGCCCACCTGTCTGAGCGCCTCGACCATTCTGAACCGTGCCGGCGAGACGGCGGCCAACGTCAGCGCGCTGCAGCGCCTTTTGGCCATTGCCGACGATCCGTCCATCCGCGCCGAGGCACTCGCGCGCCTGACCCATGTCCTTGGCGTCGCCGAGGCCGAGAAGGCCCAGAAGCGGCTGGGTGCATTGAGCGCCAAGCACGAAGTCGATCTGCC
>DATIDO010000001.1:0-2523 GCA_035456245.1 Polyangiaceae bacterium | reverse complement strand
CGCCAGCTACCAGGTCGCTGGGACACGTCGCTCATCGACCTGGTAGTTGGTGTGGCAGCTGGGGCAATCCACCTCGAACATACGGTTCGGAGGTACTTACCAAAAATTACGAGCCTTTGGGACGCGGCCCCGCAGTGGATTCCTTTTGCCCCCCGAGCCTTCGTGGTACGCGGCCCCCGATGAAGCGCAGCACCGTTCTCGGAGGGCTCACGATTGGGCTCGTTCTTGGCCTCGCCGTCTGGAGCGTCAGCGTCGAGCGCAGCCTGCCGCCCCCACCGAAGGAGGCGACCGAACCAGCTGCCGCGCCCGCGCCCACCAGCGAGCCTGCGCCCGCACCGACCCCGGCGTCGGCCCAAGTGGCTCCTGTTGCGCCTGGCGCTCGCACGGGGCGTTTCGACACGAACGATGATGGAACGCCGGTCGAGCCCCTGCCCAGCTCTGCTCCCGACCGGGTTCGATTGGGTGTGGCGCTCTTCACCTACAGTGGTGCTCAGGGCGTGCCGCCCGGACACCGCACCGCCGCTGCCGCACTCGAGCAGGCACGCGCCGCCATCGCTGCTTCCGGTGGAGACTTCACCAAGGTCCTCGCCAAGGCCGATCCCGGCTCGCGCGACGACGCCGGCTGGATCCGTCGAGGCATCCTCGAGCGCCGCGTGGAGCGTGAGATCTTCCTGCTCGCCAAGGGGTCCACGACCCGCGAGCCGGTGGACACCCCCCGTGGCTACTGGGTCGTGCTTCGCACCCAGTGAGCGACCGCCCGGCGTCGCCTCGGGCCCCTGCCAGGCCGACGCCGGACCGAGGCAGCGTCCGAGCCGACATCCCCAGCCGACGCCCCGGGCCAGCCTCCCGCCCAGCTGGATCAGCCCTCCTGACAGCCGAGTACCGGAACATCTGCCACGGGAAGCGCAAAAACAGCTGAACGTCTGGCGCGGGGAACTCGGCTTCGCTTAAAGTCCGACTGGCCCAGGCTTGGGTCAATCCCGGCGCATGGCGGCACGAGTCAATCTCCCACCATCTCTCGCGACCGACAGGAGCGATGCTGCCCTGGCGAAGCGCGCGGTGAGTTCGCTCCGCCTCGAGCTGGATGCCGAGCACGAGCCAGGGCGAAAGGCCGCGCTTTCCCACGAGCTGGCCCGTCACTACGAACGCAACGGCGATGCTGCCGCAGCAGCGCGTGACGCGCTGGCGGCTACCGGTCACGCCGCCGGCTTCGCCGAACCCATCGAGCTCTTGGTGCGTGTGGCTCGCGAGCACCGCTCTCGCTCGAACCTCACCAAGCTACTCGAGCGTCTGCTCCGTCTCTCTCGCACCCCCGACGAGCGCAATCGCGCTGCGCTCGAGCTGGTCGGGCTCTACCTGGAAGGCGAGCAGATCGACGAAGCCTCGGCCCTGCTCGGCGAGCTCGTCGCCGAAGGCCGCGACGCCTCGATCTTCTCGCTGCTGCGCGCCCTGGTGGCATGCCATCAGGGCGACACCCAGAGCCTGCACGAAGCTTGGCATGCGCTGACGTCGTCGGTGACGTCGAGCCCTCATCGTGCGCGCTTGTTCGAGCGGCTGGCGCTGGGTGCTTTCGCTGCGGGCAGCGACGACGATGGTCTCGGTTGGCTCGAGCAGGCCTACCAGGAAGTGCCCACGGCCTACCGCCTGCGCTGGCTCGAACACGAGGCGCGTGCGCGCGGACGGCTCGACGTCGCCCGAAGTGCAGCCGAGCGGCTGGCCAGCGGCGAGTCCTTGCCCGAGTCCGAGCGGCTTCCCTCGTCCGAGGTGAACGAAGCGCGCCTGCGCTCCGCGCTGCACGCCGGACGCGGCGGCGATCCGATCACCAGCCAGAACGAACTCGACCTCTTGGCGGCCGAGCAACCGAGCGAGTCGATCGTCTGGGCCTTGGCCGAGAGGGTCGGCGCGACGGCCCTCACCGATCCGCGAGCGAGCGACGTTCGGCGAGCCTTGTTGGCCAAGCTGCCGAGCGACGACGCCGACCGCGTCGTGCTCGACGGAGAGCTCGCGCTGCTCGCTGGTTGGCGCGGCGACGCCGGCGCTGCGGCCCAACACGCGCGAGTGGCGACGGGAGCATATGCCGAATCGGCGCTCCGGTCGCTCTTGATGCAACGGGGTCTGCTGGCCGAAAGCAAAGTAGCCGCCGCGCTCGGTGAGCTCGCCAGCTCGGCTGTCGATGCCCCCCGCCCCACGCGAGCCAGCCTGCTCTTGGCAGAGGCGTTGGCTTGGGCTCCCACGGATCCGACGGCCGCCGCGCGCGCTCTCGACGCCGCGCGGGAAGCCGGATTGTCGGTCCGCATTACCCGCCGCGCTCTGCGCGTCTTGGCCTGGCTCGCCGACTCACCGCAGCTCGTCTTGGCGGCCGACCTCACCTTGCTCGGCGGAGGATCCAGCGATCGTGAGCTCGCTTGGGAAGCCCTGCGCTTGGCGTTCCTGCTGGAGGACGACGCGGCTCTTGCCCGCGTGTTCGACGCCTTTCCGAGCGACTCGGTGGCGCCGGTACTGGCGTCGCTCTGGCTTGGCTCC